>JAJQIE010000315.1 GCA_021199395.1 Lachnospiraceae bacterium
TGTTTCATTTATGTTGGTGCCACGCAGGGCGGGGCATGGGGATTTACTGTGAAAGTGTCGTCAATAGCCAGACTTGTGACGTGTTTACACGTCTAAAAGGCTGGATATTAGACGACCAGGACGGTATGAGTAAGTAGGCCGAATAGGCCGGATTACGGCGCCGGGCGCCAGTGACGCCCGTTTGGCGCCGACCGGAGCGAAGCGTAGATACCGGCGGCGATGACGAGAGTGCAAAGCACATAGTCATCGACTTTCACATTGTAGTGGTGCCTGCATCAGTAGGCATGGTGATTTACTGTGATACTCTTAACCGCGCTCCATGCTCCGTAAATTTTCTTTCCGCTCGATGCTATTTTGTATGCTCTGATGCGCACATAATATTTTTTCCCGCTCGTCAGCTTTTTCTTAGTGAGTTTCGTGGTTTTGTTATTCCCGATGGTATCTGATTCGCTGGAAGCAGAGGAAAACTTCTTTGACGTAGAAATCTGCACCTGATATCCGCTGGCTTTCGCATCCTTCTCCCACTGGATCGCCACCTGTCCGGAGGAAGGACTTTTTACACTCGAAAGCGTCATTTTTACCGGGCTGATTTTAACCTTAATAGTCTTCGTCGCCTTTTTGTAGACGCCGCTGGCAGCCGCGGTAATCGTGATTTTAGCCGTCCCATAGCCTTTCATGGTCACTTTACCGCCAGACGAGACAGTCACAACGCCTGTATTGCTGCTTTCGTATGTCAGCTCTCCCTCCGCGGAAGCATTCAGATTAAAGGTTCCGCCTTTTTTATAAGTCTTTGTAAACGATGACGAGACAGTAATTTTCTGAGATTTCAATTTTGTCCAGTGCGCATACAGCGTATGAGCGCTCGTCTTGCTGACTGTTGTGCTCTTTGTTCCCTTGCTGCCTCCGCTTGCTTTGGTATACCAGCCGCTGAATTTATAGCCGCTGCGCCTGGGTGTCGGCAGTGTTCCATAAGCGCTTCCATAAGTAACTGTCTTACTTTCTGTCGATACGCTCCCGCCATTTGCATCAAATGTCACCACATAGCTGTCTGGGCCGTCTTCTACCCAGCAGGCATACAGAGTCTGATCGCCCGTTATGTCAACCGTCGTGGTATCAGTCACCAGGCTTCCTCCGCTTGCCTTCGTGTACCACCCCGCAAAGCTGTAGCCTGTACGGGTCGGTACCGGAAGTTTTTCCCAATACCCATAGACAAGTCCATTTGTCACACTCATGCTGGTCGTAGATACGCTCCCACCATTCGCATTCAATTTGACCGTATAGCCGTAATGAACCGTCGCGTCTGTCAGACAGGTATTGTCAGAGCTCACGCTGACAGACGACCACACGGATGAGCTTCCTTCAAAGTATACGTCCGCCAGCTTCGCGCAATTGTAAAAAGCGTCTACGCCAATCGTCGTAACCGTGGACGGCAGGATCACATTCGTCAGGCTGGTGCAGTCATAAAAGGCGTAATTGCTGATTTTCGACACGCCAGAGGGAATCGCCAGACCTGTCAGTGCTGTACAGGAACGAAACGCATGGGTACCGATCGTCGTCACCGAAGATGGAAGCGTCACGCTTTTCAGGCTCGTACAGCCGCGAAACGCCTGATTGTCAATAGTCGTCACCGTAGACGGGATCGTCACACTTTTCAGACTTGTACAAGACTGAAATGCATGGGTCGCGATCTTTTTTACTCCTGACGGAATGGATACACTGGTCAGACTGGTACAATTATAAAACGTATAGTGTCCAATGGAAGGAATCCCTGATGGGAGCGTTACGCTCGTCATACTGGTACAGCCATCAAACGCATGATCCCCGATGGAGGTTACACCGGACGGAATCGACAGGCCTGTCAGGCTGGTACAGCCCTGGAATGCACCACTGCTAATGGAGGTCACACCGGACGGAATCGTTACGCTGGTCAGGCCGGAGCAATTATAGAAAGCAAACATCCCTATCTTAGTTACCCCTGACGGAATAGAAATGGCTGTCATATTTGAACAATTATAAAAAGCGTTGCTGCCAATTGATGTAACGCCGCTCTCGATCTTAACCGTTTTAATCGAATCCGTATAGTCATACCACGGTACAGCCCCCATGGTGGTCCAGTCTGTCATTGCCCCCGTGCCGCTGATCGTAAGCTTTCCGGCACTTGTCAGGCTCCAGGTCAGATTCTCTCCGCAGGTATCACTGGCCGTAACAGTCGCTGTCACCGCAGGCTCGCCCGTCAATTCCTCTGAGACAACGTCGATCGCCATGATGGTAAGGTTTTCATCTGTTTCAGACGCTGCCGGTTCGAGGGGCAGCTCGGATTCTGATTCCGTCTCCGTTTCTATTTCCTTTTCGTCAGAGATTTCTTCTACAGTCTCTGTTTTTTCCAGCAAGAGGAGGTCTTCTGTTTCATCCGCCTCCAAAATACCATGTTCGGGATCTGACTCATCTTCTAGGATGACAGCATCATCCATCCCGCCTGCCAGAGCCGATTCCGCGGGAGTGAGCGTCAGCATAACCGCGGTCATAATAAGCGCCATGTTTTTCTTCATTTTTCTCTTCATTTCCATCCCTCCCATTACATTTTTACTCTCTCCCGCTGAAGCAGTATGTGCAAAGCTTACACGGCTCTATCCCTATCGATTCCTCCATGTCGTCCAGACGATGATAGCGCAGAGTAGTGAAGTTCTGCTGTCTGCGGATCGCTTCGAGCATTTCCCCATAATTTTTGCTGCACGGATCCGCGTAATCCGAGAGAACTTCTTTAGATACCTCCTCTCCCTCCCGTTCTCGCACGATGCGGCGGGCAATCAGATCCATCTCTGACTTGGAGCGGGAAAAATTCAGATATTTGCAGCCAAACAGCAGAGGCGGACACGCCGGGCGCACATGCACCTCCTTCGCTCCGCTCTGGTAAAGAAATTCTGTAGTCTCACGGAGCTGTGTACCGCGGACAATAGAGTCGTCAATCAGCAACAGCTTTTTGTCCTTAATCAGAGCCTTGACGGGTATCAGCTTCATACGGGCAATCAGGTTCCGCTGACTCTGCTTCGTGGGCATAAAGGAGCGGGGCCAGGTCGGCGTATATTTGATAAATGGACGCGCAAATGGGATCCCGGACTCATTCGCGTAGCCGATCGCGTGCGCCGTACCGGAATCCGGCACACCCGCCACAATATCTGGAGAAATATTTGCCTCCTCGCGGTCACGCTTTGCAAGCATTCCCCCACAGTGATAACGCATTTCCTCAACATTCACACCCTCATAGGAGGAGGTCGGATAACCGTAATAAACCCACAGGAAAGAGCAGATCCGCATCTGATCTCCTGGCTCACCGACAATTTTCACCTCATCCGGCGTGATAAAATCAATCTCTGCCGGGCCAAGCTCCCGGTAATCGCCGTAGCCCAGATTCAGATAAGCAAAGCTCTCAAAAGAGACGCAGAAAGCGTCTTCCTTCCGTCCGATCACCAGCGGCGTCCTGCCGAGCCGGTCACGGGCGGCATAAATTCCGTCCTTCGTCATCAAAAGCAGCGTCATTGAACCGTCTACGACCCGCTGTACATAGCGAATCCCCTCAACGATCGTCTCTTTTTTGCAGATCAGGGCAGCTACCAGCTCAGTCGCGTTGATCTGCCCGCTGCTCATCTCCTGAAAATGCGTATTTCCGTTTTCATAGACCGAGCGCAGCAGCTCGTCCATGTTATTGATTTTGCCAACTGTCGTGATCGCAAAGCTGCCCAGATGCGATTGTACCAGTAACGGCTGCGGTTCATAATCCGAGATACATCCGATCCCCATGTACCCTTCCATCTCATCCGCGTCCTGTTCAAATTTGGTACGAAACGGTGAATTTTCAATATTGTGAATTGCGCGCTGAAAGCCCTGCTCCCCATACACAGCCATTCCGCCCCGGCGCGTCCCCAGATGTGAATGATAATCTACGCCATAAAATAATTCCATTGTGCAGCTTCTCTTCGCCGCTACGCCAAAAATTCCGCCCATATTCTGTCTCCTTATCCTCAATGCTGTCGTTTTTCATCTGACATCCTGCTGTAAATGCGCTGCAAATCACACTCTGACCAGATTACGGTATTTCCGGCGTTACCTGTTCTCCCCGCGTCCCACAGCAAAGTGCGCCGCGCAGGTGTGACATATAACATAAATACCTCTGGCTCCAGCTTCATGATATCAGACAATCCGGCCAGCGTCAAGAACGGCGAATCGTATTTTGGCGCAGCCTGACAGCGAGTGTCAGGCTCACCGTGAAAAGCAACATATGATTCCAATAATCACGGCTGACACGCAGGGAACGGTCACGGTATCATGTCCCTTTTTTGAGATGGCCTCCGTCACTGTCGCCGCAGCCGCACTGACAGCCGCCGTCAGAATTGCGGTGAAAGGATCCGTCCCGCCAGCCGCCAGCGAAACGAGCACCGCAAGAAATGAAACACAAAGCATAGCGCCGCTGCCCTCATATGACTTCCGGTCGTCGGCAAATCTCCAGCCAATCTTATGACGGCCATATCGCCTGCCCACCAGCGCTGCCGCTTCGTCTCCCAGCCCCCACGCCAGAATAGCTGAGATTACGGTAAGCTCAGAGCCGAATACTCCCCAGAACAGTGTGATAAGAGCTGCTGACATGCCAAAAAGCAAAACCAGGCTTTTCCTGACCTCGCCGGCGGCGCGTTCCTGAAACAGCCTGGCGTAAAAACTCTGCTTTTCAAAAATTCGCAGAACGGGGTATATAATCGCCACGAACAGAACGGACAAAAGCGTCGGCACATACCAGTGCTCAGACGCCATTAAAAGAACCAGTATAATAAGAAACGCGATCGTATGCAGTACCTTGCGCCGGGCTTCCCCATCTATATGAAGAAACCGGAATCCCAGCAGGGCGACGCACACGGCAATAACCAGGAACAGCAGCAGCACAGCCATTGTGTGCAATATTTCCTGCGCCACCGGCGGAAGCTGCATTCCCCGAAAGTAATTGAGATAAATCATGGCCGCGCCTAAAACCGTCAATATCACGCCGGTGACTCTGCCAACCGTTTTATTATTCACGCGGTTTGCAAACTGGGCCGAGATCAGGGATGCCGCCGTCGCGGTAATGATACAGACTATCAGCACATTCCAGCGCTCCAGCACAATAGCCGGATGAATCAGAGAATGGCTGATAAATCCAATCAGCGCGGTAAACGTCATGATAAATGTGCTTGTACCTACAGCGGTCTTTAAATCATACCCCAGAAATACGGTAAAGACGACCAGCATCATCATTCCGCCGCCGGTTCCCACGAAGCCTGTGCCGAATCCGATCGTAAGGCCGAAGAACAGGGATATTACGATCTCCTTCCAGCCAAGACGCACATTTGAACTCTCTGCCCCTGATTTTGATGTGTCTGGCCTGACCAGAAAGCGGATGCCGATGCAAAAGGTCAGGAAAATTGTCAATTATGGTTATTCCCATCTCCTATGAAGTATTCAAAATTCATCTGGTTTAATGCGACCTCCGCGAGGTTTACACAGCTGTTGCCCATACGGTCAATGCAGTGAAGAATTTTTGTAAACGGAGCGGTCAGGCTCTTCTGGCACTTTCCTTCCGTCACACGCTGCATATGAGATTTGCGCATCTTTATATCCAGATCCAGCACCTCGTCCTTGTGCTTAATGATCTTTTTCAGTGCCGAGTCATTCTCTCCCATCAGCGCAGCCAGAGCATTTTTATACATCTTTTCAATCTGCTTCAGGCTGTTTTCCAGATCATCCATGGCTTCCTGGGAATAGGGATAACCGTTGTCCAGCTTTTCCTGAATCGTATCCGCCATTTCTACGGACAGGTTTCCCATCCGCTCCACGTCGCTGAGCACGTACATGAGCTTTGCGGTCTGTGTCGCCTGCTGCTCGGTGAGCACACCATTGGAAAACAGATCCACAAGATAATCATTGATCTCCATCTGCAGAGAATCCATCGCCTGTCCATACTCACGAACCGTGGACAGAATCTCCGTGTCGCCACTTTTTACAGTACCCTGCACATCCAGAAGCATCATCCGAACGATCTCCCCGCAGCGGAGCGTCTCTTTTGCCACCAGGTTCAGGGCTGCCGCCGGCTGGGAAAGGACATTTTTGTCCAGATAGACCGGTTTCGCCGGATCCTCCTGTTCCAGCTTTCCATCCGGTATGAGCTTCATCACAATTTTTACCATAACATTCAAAATCGGAATCCAGAGCAGCGTCATGGTAATGTTAAAAATCGTGTGCGCATTTGCAATCTGTCTGGAAATCACCTCCACCTCTGCCCCGGCCGGAGAAATATACTGAATCAACGCCGCATAAGGCTTCACAAACCAGATAAACAGCAGAGCTCCGGAAATATTAAACAGGGAATGTGCCACAGCCGTCCGCTTCGCGTCCTTCGACTGCCCTACCGACGCCAGAAGCGCGGTGATTGTCGTACCGATATTGTCGCCGAGCAGGATTGGGATCGCCCCGGTCAGTCCCAGAATGCTTGTCACGCCATCCACTCCGGCCTGAGACGCGAAATTCTGAAGCACCGCGATCGTCGCGCTGCTGCTCTGCACCACCAGCGTCATCAACGTACCGACCGCTACGCCCAGAACCGGGATATCCGCCACCTTCGCGATCATATCTGTAAAGACCGGACTCGAAGCCAGCGGCTTCATGACGTCGCCCATTGTCTCGATCCCAAGAAACAGCAGGCCAAAAGCGAAAAGCGTCATTCCGATATTTTTGATCCTCTCTCTTTTGCAGACAAATGAAATGATAAATCCGGCAAAAATAAACACATAGATATAGTCTGTTATCTTAAACGCAATGATCTGCGCCGTTATCGTTGTACCGATATTTGCTCCAAAAATAATAGAAATCGCCTGTGGAAGCGTCATCAGCCCCGCGCTGACAAATCCGATCGCCATGACTGTAGTCGCGCTGCTGCTCTGGAGCACCGCCGTCACCAGCGCCCCCGCAAGCACGCCCATCAGACGATTCCTGGTCAGCAGGCCAAGGATCTGTTTCATCCGCTCTCCCGCAGCTTTCTGCAGACATTCACTCATCAGGTTCATTCCAAAAATAAAAATGGCAAGGCCGCCAAACAGCCCGAATAGAATCTCCAGTGTATCGTTCATACCTTTCTCCTCTGTAATGCTATGATGTCTTTTATTCTCTCTGTTATTCTCTGTCTTTAGGTATTTTAAGTGCTCAATGTAAAATCTGAAATTCACTCTATGTAAAAAGCATGTAAAATCAGTCGCGGTTACATTACAGCTTTGTCCTATATGCCACTTTTGATATTTTCCGTCGTTGCCTCCACTCCATCTACCTTCAGAACCTTCTCATCCTCCAGCGTTCCCAGAGATCCCATCGAAATATACCCGATCGCGGACACATCCTCACGAACCGCAGTAATCACGGCATCCGCTCATCAAAAGCGCGAGCACAATAAGAAGCATTTTCTGTGCTTTTTTCTTTCTTTTTACAAAAATAATGGTATGATGATACCAGCCTTAATTTTATGTCCACAGGCGGTGCGGAATCATGCAGCTTGCGCTATAGTCATAAGGATCAGCGCTTCGGACTGGATAACCGCTGAACCCGCCTGGCACAGCGATGGACAGAAATGTGAGCACTCCCCTTATTCGATTATGGTTGTGGGAAAGAGGAAACGCAGATGTGCTTACTATTGTGACTGAAAACCTTTATGGAACCTATAGTCCTGAAATCAAAAATATACTTGACCGAAGCATCGGTCTGTCTACGCCCCTTTCCACATACAGGGGAAAACAAATGCACCACACACTTCGTTACGGGATGCATCATCTTTTCCGTGTAATTGTTTATGGCGATATTACAAATCAGGAAAAAGAGACTTTCACATATTTGTCAAAGAGAAATGCGATTAATTATGGCTATGAAAGAACAGAAATCATCTTTCTGGATGATCTGACCGATCTGGAGGATATGCTGTGAAAACGTTATTTATAAATGCCAGCCCCAAAACACGGTTCAGCGCTTCCTCGTATTTTCAAAAGCTGCAGGTATTTCGCAATTTCTGCGCAAGAAGCGGTTTGAACTGGTGCGGAGGCATAGGAATCAGCGGAGGGGTCATGCTGAATGTCACACAGATCCTGTTCACGGTAAATGTGGCCGTGCTGCTTTTAAACGTATTGCCCAGCGGTATTTTATATGGAAATTTTCTTCCGACAGAGCCATTCATGAGCTTCGCAGTAAATACCTTCGTCCTGCTGTTCCTGAACCTCGGAGTCCTGTACAATGTCTTTCAGATGGGTCGGGCGATAAACAGAGGCAGCCGGGAGCATTTCGGTAATAAATATACGCGGATCATGCTCCCATCCCTGCTGTTTATTCTTATTGCCGACATTTTTTTTACCGTTATCTCTGTCTTTTCAGGCGGTATTTTCAGGGGATGGCTTTCCCCAAAAAACAAACAGGACACTGATTTTCTGTCGCTGTTGAAATAAAGGCACCCATGATTTTTAGCAATATCATTATCAGATTTTATGCGGAACAGAAGTAGCTCTGTATTAGACTCTCCGAAATCCTCCTGTCCCGCCGTTTACCTGACGATATATTATCATACAACATCTTATTTATACGGTTACAGCATTTTAAGTCAGGCTATTTTTTAATCCCAGACGAAAACTACTTTCTGAGTTTTTCCAGAATCAAATAATCGGAACGCTTCATCCGCATCATCTGTCATCCCGCCAGATGCATTACCTGTATCAGCAGAATCCAGCTCAGTCCATAGTATGTAACCACAGCCACCAGATCGTTTATCGTCGTAATCAGCGGGCCAGAAGCGACTGCCGGATCTATGTGGATTTTATGGAAAAACATCGGTATGCAGGTCCCCACCATCGAGGAGATCAGCATTGCCGCCATTAAGGAAATGCCGACACAAGAAGACACGGCAAAGGAAAAACCAGGAGCGGCTCTTTCAGATCCTCCTCCGCGGCCAGTCCGGCGAATTTCGCATAATCCTCTCCCATCTCATCATCTACCAGTTCCACAATGCTCTGGGAAGTAATTACACCGAGCAGCCGGTTATCATCATCCAGCACCGGAATCGAGTCTTCGGAATAATTTTTCAGCTTTTCAATACAGTCATCAATCGGCGTGTGACCGTAAACATACGGATAAGAAGCTACGATCAGGTCTTCCAGACTGGCATCCTGCCGGGCAATGATCAGATCCTTTAAATCAATGGCTCCATAAAAAGTGCCATCCTCCGCTATTGTAAAAAGTAAAGAAAAAACTCTTTACAGATGTATCGAACCGTGATATATTTGTTGCATCGAAGTGCGATATAAACAGGGAACGCCGTTACGAGCTGCACCGGTGGATTATAAAAGTCGCAATTTGCGTATCAGACAGTGAAGAATGTCCAGGCAGCTTCGTGACAGGTTCTTAAAATTTCATGGAAAGGTGGTTTCATGGACAAACGCATTCAACGAATCTATGTACCCATGACAGAATCCGCTTTCTATATCCTGCTCTCTCTGCAGACAGAGCGGCACGGATACGGAATCGGTCAGCGGGTAAAGGAGCTGACAGAAGGAGAACTGGTTATCGGGCCAGGGACAATGTATGGAACTCTTGGCAAAATGGAAAAGGACGGATTGATAGAATTTACCAGAGAATGTGAAAAGCGGAAATATTACCGCATTACCGCTCTCGGAAGCGAAATTCTGGAGCTGGAAAAGGAACGGATCCGTCATTTATACAGAGTGATTGAGGAGGATGAGGTATGAATACTGACACAAAACGATTCGTCCGTTTTTTTACGATTACAGATTATGAGGCGGAGGAACAATGGCTGCATGAAATGTACTTAAAGGGCTGGAAGCCTCTTAAATTTACACCGCCATGCTTTTACGTATTCGAAGCATGCGAACCGGCGGATATGATTTTCAGGCTGGAATTTCATGAGCGCTCTGTCGATACACAGCCGGAATATCTGAAGATGGTCAACGATTATGGCTGGGAATATCTGTTTTCCTGCACGAACTGGCGCTATTTCTGCAAGCCTGCCTCTCCGGATGACCAGAGCAACGAGCTGTTCACAGATAACTCGTCCAGGATGGAGATGGTCTGGAAAATTGCGCGGCGCAGATATCTTCCAATTGCAGTGATCTTTTTATGCTGCGTACTGCCCTACACCATTCGTACCTTTTCCGGTGAATTCGAAGCCGTACTGGGTGTCCTCTGGATCTGTCTGTTCCTGTTTTATACCATACTGCTGCTGTATTGCGGAGCCGGGCTGCTGAGGCTGAGGAAAAAATTTCGATGAGCTGGTGTGCGATGCACTGTATCTGTTTATCATTCAGAAAATTGTGATTACGCATTACATTTTCCTTCATTTTTTTGTTGTTCTATCCTTGATATTCCTTCAGAAAAGTGTATACTGGGTCATACAGGAAGGAGTGATGACTATGTTTCGTACAGCTATGACAGAATTATGCCTCTGGAAGGAGAAAGAAAACCGAAAGCCGCTGATTCTGAAAGGAGCCAGGCAGACCGGGAAAACCTGGCTTATGCGTGAATTCGGAAATACACAATTTAAAAAAACTGCGTACATCAACTTTGACAGCAATGTGCGTATACGACAGATATTTGATCAGGATTATGATATACCAAGAATTTTGCGAATGATCAACATTGAGTCCGGTGTGTCTATCACACCAGGAGATACCCTGATTATTTTTGATGAGGTGCAAGAAGCTCCAAAAGCTATCTCTTCTTTCAAATATTTTTTCGAAAATGCACCGGAATATGCTGTAATTGCCGCAGGGTCGCTTCTCGGTGTTTCTATTCACGAAGGTGTCTCGTTTCCAGTAGGGAAAGCAGATACTTTAAAAATCTATCCCATGTCTTTTTACGAGTTTTTACTGGCCGTTGGTGAAACAGGGCTGGCCGATCTGCTCGATCAAAAAGACTATGACTCCATGAATATTTTTTCAGATAAGTATATTCACTGGCTAAAGCTCTATTATTTTATCGGAGGAATGCCGGAAGCAGTCCAGGATTATATTTTACATCAGGATGTCTTTTCTGTCCGCGAAATTCAAAACCAGATTTTGGAACTTTATGAAAGCGATTTCAGCAAACATACCCCCACAGGAGAACTCGCGAGGCTCCGGATGGTATGGAATTCGATCCCCGGACAACTTGCCAAAGAAAACAAAAAATTTTTCTTTGGTCAAATCCGTCCAGGTGCACGTGCAAAAGATTTCGAGCTCGCCATTGAATGGCTGCTTGACTGTGGACTGATCCAGAAGGTATATCGTGTACAAAAACCTGCGATTCCCCTAAAGTCATATATTGATTTTTCCACGTTTAAAATTTATCTTCTGGATGTCGGTCTTCTTGGAGCAATGAGTGAACTGGAGGCACAGATTATTCTGAAAGGGAACGATTTATTCACAGAATTTAAGGGAGCCCTAACGGAACAGTATGTTCTCCAGCAGTTGCTGTCAGATACCGTTTATACACCATATTATTATTCAGCGTCATCACATAACGAAATTGATTTCATGGTACAAAAGGGCGGTGCGATAGTGCCTGTTGAAGTTAAAGCGGAGGAGAATCTTAAAGCTAAAAGCCTGAAAGCATATTGTGAGAAACACAGCCCTGAATATGCAGTGCGAACCTCTATGACAAATTATAAAGAGCAGGGCTGGATGACGAATCTTCCACTATACGCGATCCGCAATCTGTAGATCAGCCACTTTCCACATCTTTGATAACGTGAATAACATGGTAATAATATATTTTTTATTGTACTTTTCCTGAATATGTTCGTCAGACCGAAATCAAAGACTCGGAGGCTCCTCCTCTGCCCGCCAGGATCCACCCGGACGTCAGCGCGGTCAGCGGCGCGGCAAGCACCAGGCCAAAGGAACCGACCAGAGTATGGATGATTTCAGATGTCACGTATTTATAATTCAGGATATTGATGATCGGAGTCCCCTGTGCCATAAAGACCATCAGCAGGGCAATATAACCTCCCGAATACGCAAGTAAAAGGGTGGTAGTCATTGTTCCCATCGCCGCCTGTCCAACGTGCATACCGGATTTGGCCGCGTCCCAGCGGGACAGATCCGGGCGTTTTTGTACGACCTCGTTCACGGCCGCCGCAATATCTACGGTCAGATCCATCATCGCCCCCGATGATCCGACAAAAATACTAGCCATAAAGATCCGCGTCAGATCCAGATTCTCATAACCGCTGTAAAGAAGTGTTTCCGAGAACGACATGACCGCGCCCTGTATCTTAAAGGTAGAGGTGCAGACGATTCCGAGGACGCAGGTCAGCGCCAGGCCGGAAATCGCGCCAGTCACAGCCGCAAGGCAGCGACGGTCAAAGCCAAATACCAGCGCAATGATCATCAATGTCAGCAGGGCTGTGATCGCTCCTCCCACAAGAATCGGGTCCATCCCTTTCAGGCAGCAGGGCACCAGAACCTTCCAGATTGCCAGCACAGACAGGAGAAAGGACAGGATTGCCCGCAGCCCGGTCCCACCGGCAAACAGGATCAGGAACAGGAAAAACGCCGCGAGCAGCAGGATTTCGAGATTTAAACGATAGTGGTCAATCATGCTGACGGAGGATACCTCATCGTCGTTAAAGCTGACCAGTACCAGCGCCTTATCCCCTTCCTCATAAATCTTGTCCTGCTCCAGCGAGCCACTCAGCTTATTATTCGCCCAATACGTTTCTCCCTTATGACTGCCGCCCAGAAGTGTAACCTCGCAGGCCTGTTCGCCGGACTGCACGAGGCCGGTATTGATCACAGTCGAATTATCCACGCTGACGACTTCTGCTTTTATTCGCTCACCTCCATCCCGGTAAGCCGCGCCAGCCTCCTCAAAACCGGTAGGAATCACCAGCAGCACCGCAATTAATATAATGCAGACGATGACAGAAGCCCATGTCTGTCTTTTCTTTACTAAGTCCATCGCAATATTCCCTTCCTGTACTGTTCCATACGGACGATTACGCTTTATATATGTATTTATGTATTTATGTATTTATGTATTTATGTATTTATGTATTTATGTATTTATATATTTGAATATTTGTGTATAATGAGTCGTGCGGCAAAAGAACATCATACTATGGATTTCCCCGTACTTCATTCACCTTTTTCCATGTGTCACGGATTCACAGCTTTCTGTCATACTGGAAAAGAGCCGCGAACCGCCGCAGCTCTTCTTTCCATTTTCTGAAATCCCATGATTCAATCGACAAGAGATGCGATACTGCGAATTTTCTGTATTACTCGTTCTCACGCCCTCTGCATCCCATTTTTACGCGGTAAGGTCCGTAAGGCCAAGGATGCTGATCAGCTTGTCATGAATATCCGTATTGTCATAGGAGCCGCCGAAATTCTCCGCGCCGACGCCCTGTGCAAAGACTGCTGCCGGAAGTCCGGTGTGTGCGTAGGATGTAAAGCAGATACCGGATTTGTTATTTACCAGATGAGTTACCGTCACAGAGAACGGTGTGTAGGTACCATAGCTGATGTACTCGCCCTGCGTCTGCACTTCATTGCCCTCAGTATCTGTCGCGTAGCCATCCAGTGTAAGCTGATAAGCTTCCTGCAGCTCTTCCACCTCGTACTCAGTCAGAACAAGCGTGGAGCTCTCATTTTCTTCCTCCGTCGCGTTCTCCGGAAGAATCAGGCCGAACAGCTCTTCTACGTCTGTCATCGCGTCCTCAAAAGAGGTTCCATTCTCCAGATAGCCTTCCACATAGTCAGAGTCATATTTTGCAAAGGAAATTCCCTGATTCTGCGCATTGTCAAGATAGGTATCGTAATCCGTCCCGGCAAAACCGATAGACAGACCGCCCGTCTCATGGTCGCCTGTTACCACAATCAGCGTCTCATCCGGATGCTCCGCCGCAAAATCAACCGCTACCTGAACCGCATCCGCAAGCGCCAGCACATCATTGATTACCGTCGCAGCGTCATTTGCGTGGCATGCCCAGTCAATTTTGCCGCCCTCGCACATCATAAAGAAGCCGTTGTCGTTATCCAGCACGTCAATTCCCTTTGTCACATAATCCGCAAGTGACCACTCGTCCTCCTCACGGTCAATTTCATAGCTCAGTGAATCACTGTCAGCCAGATTCTCTGTAACGATAAGGGTCTTTCCATCCTCCGCGGTCACTTCCTCCGCCTCGGCCTGTGTGCGCACGACATTGTATCCTGCTTCTGCTGCCAGCTCATACAGATCTGCCTGATCGCCATCCGCACCGGTCGGCTTCAGAAGTCCGCCGCCCGCAAAATAATCATACCCACTCTCAATCAGTTCGAGGCCGATTTCATAGTAGTTGTTGCGGCTTGCCTGATGCGCATAAAATGCTGCCGGTGTCGCGTGGTTCAGATTTACGGAGCTGATGACGCCGATTTTATAGCCGAGCTCATCCCTAAGCTGCTCCGCAACAGTTGTATAACTGGTCGTCGTCGTCTCGTCCATATTAATGATGCCACTGTAGGTTTTATATCCGGAAGCGATCGATGTCGCCGTAGAAGCAGAATCCGGGCAGAAAGAACTGGAATCATAAGTCGTAGCGCTTCCTGTATAATCAAATTCCATAAAATTCAGCGCCACGTTGCCATCCAGTATCTCGTCGTCTGTATCATCCTCCATCGCGCCCAGATAAGAAGACGCAAGCTGGAACTGAGAGTATGTCATACCATCGCCGATAAACAGGAATACATATTTTGGTGTCGCTGCGGTTTCTTCCGCCTGTACATAAGGCGCTGCAAGGGATGCGGTCATTCCCGCTGCCAGAAGAAGTGCCGTTAATCTTTTTGCTTTCATAGCTATACTATACCTCCATTTTCAATGCTGTGCTGTTTCATGCACGGCTTTCCTTTTAACCGGAGCCGCCGATTTTACTGCGGCCGCTCCCGCTTTTTAATATCTGATGCTATCCGGACAGCCTGTATTTACTTTCTTTTTCTTACCCTTTTGTTCCCGATCAACGTTAATCACAGGTGCTATTATAGGGCAGTAAAGTAAAATGCAAAATCCCGGCAGGTAAAATGGCGGTAAAAATTACATAATCTGTTTTTCGATTTTCATGATATCTCTCCATATGCCTGCGCCAGAAAATACTCCTGTGCATTCAGAGCTTTCTCCCCTTCCGCGGCTGTCCTTCTCAGATAGGAGCCGTCCGGAAGCTGATCCCTCGCCTTTTCATTGTCCCGCAGCATCAGATCAAACAGCCCATGCAGTCGCTTCCGCAGCGCCGGATCGTGTACCGGGACTGCCACCTCCACACGGCGCAGCGTGTTGCGCGTCATAAAATCCGCCGACGACAGATAAATCTTTTCGCGTTCTCCACAGCCGAAAATATAGATGCGGGAATGCTCCAGATAACGCCCCACAATACTGATAATATG
>JAJQIE010000343.1 GCA_021199395.1 Lachnospiraceae bacterium
GGGGATACCCTTTGGCATTATTGACCTTTCGCTCACTCCGACGCCGGCGGTGGGAGACAGCGTGGCGGATATCCTCTGCGAGATCGGTCTGGAGCATGCCGGAGCCCCCGGAACGACGGCCGCGCTGGCTCTGCTGAACGACCAGGTAAAAAAGGGCGGCGTTATGGCGTCCTCTTATGTGGGGGGATTAAGCGGCGCGTTTATTCCGGTCAGTGAGGATCAGGGGATGATCGACGCCGTACAGGCAGGGGCGCTCACCCTTGAAAAGCTGGAGGCGATGACCTGCGTCTGCTCGGTAGGCCTGGATATGATTGCGGTTCCGGGCAGCACAAGCGCGGCTACGATTTCCGGCATTATCGAGGATGAGATGGCGATTGGCATGGTAAACCAGAAGACGCCCGCCGTGCGGTTGATTCCGGTGATTGGAAAGGATGTCGGGGATATGGTGGAATTCGGGGGTCTGCTCGGCCATGCGCCAATCATGCCGGTAAACCGGTTCTCCTGTGAAGCGTTTGTCGGGAGGAGAGGACGGATACCGGCTCCGATACACAGCTTTAAGAACTGATGATTTTCGGACTGATCTTATATTCGTTCCGGAATGTCAGGCCATAGCGGGATGTCTGCAGGCTGCGGTACAGATGGGAAGCGGCGACATCCTGCTTCCACATCCGTAGGCCGGCGCCGGACAGAAGCTTTGGAGCGTGTGAAGCCTTTGTGAGAAAAGGCAGCGAGCTTCTTTTTTTGATTTCGTGAAGCAAAGGAGCGGCATCTGAACGAAAGCCCAGCACATGCGCATAAAAGACGCTTCCCCCAGGACGGTAAGCCTCGACCGTATCTTTTCGGATGTCAAGAACCAGATGCAGCAGCGCCCTGCGGATGCGCGCCTGGGTTATCTGTCTGGTTTTTAAAAGTGCGGCGATTTCTTCAAAGCTTTTTCCGATGCAGGAATCGCGCAGGCCGCAGATTCGGTCGGACAGATCCGGAGAAATATCCAGGATTTCGTCAAAACGGTCGCCCATAATCAGCTTCTGATACAAAATCGGAAGCAGGCTGTCCGCAAAAACGGGAGCTTTGCAGGATTTCCAGAATAGCTCGGAGCAGCTTTCCGGAATATAGGGGGACAGCGTACGGCGCAGGGAATCCTCCGGCTCAGACACGGGGCTTTCACAGGAAGCAGTATTCCATATACGGGCGTCCGGGCTTTCCTTTTGAATCGCGCTTCGGATCGCGCCCGCCGAGCAGAATTCCCCGCCAAGCGTATCGCTGGAATACCGGCTCCCTCTCCGTGCAAGCGGAACGGGACGAATTTTGGAATGAATCTTTTGCAGCGCCTTGCAGTATTCCACACCGAGAAGGTTATTTGGGGAGGAGAGCAGGTCGGTACAGCGCCTGGGTTCCTTCAGATATGCGCGTATTGCCTCTGTGCGTGCCTGCGGGAAGGTAAGCCCCCGCCGCAGTCCGCTTTGCAGAGCTTCCCGGTATGCATCTGGCTCCTCAAGCAGAAGCTGCGCTGTTTTCCGGAACAGCGTGGAAGTTCCTTCGGAGGATACTTCAGAAAGCTTTGCGGTTTCATCACCGTGGCCTGTGGCTGCTATTTCTCCTTCCGGAGTCATTTCTGCTCCAAAGCAGAGGGCGTCTGTGACGCCAAGCTTCTCCAGAAGGCGCACGGAGCCCTCCGCGAAATACTCCGCGCTGCCGGCCGCATAGCAGACGGGCAGCTCTACCACCAGATCAGCTCCGCAGCGCAGGGCCATTTCCGCGCGGGTATATTTATCAAAAATTGCCGGCTCTCCCCTCTGCACAAAATCCGGGCTCATCACGATGATTGCGAAATCCGCCCCTGTAAGCTCCTTTGCTTTTCTGATGTGATATTCATGTCCGGTGTGAAACGGATTGTACTCTGCGATAATACCTGCTGTACGCATCTGAAGCCTTCCTTTTTATTCTCTAATCATCATGCTGCGGCGATAACCGCATGGTGATTTGCAGTAGTTATTATTTTTGAATTTTATTATCCTCATCATAACAGAAGCAGGAATCTTTTTCCATATCCGGTCGATAAATTCTTGCATATATTTTACACAAATGTTATAATTTTCTGAACAATAATCGCTGATACAGGAGGTATTTGAGAATGAAAAAACTGGCGACTGCTCTGCTGATGCTTCTGCTTGTGTTCGGGCTTGGAATGACAGTTGCGCCTGACACAGTCTGTCATGCGGCTGCGGCCACGACAAAGAACGGGCTAAAGAAAGAAAACGGAAAATATTACTATTATAAAAACGGTACGAAGGTAAAGAATACGCTGAAATCCGTTACCGTCTCGGACGGGACAAAGGCGATTTACTACTTTGGCTCCAATGGAGCCGCGATTGTAAATACGCTCAAGACCATTAAAGTCGATGGAGTGAGCTGCCGCTATTATTTCGGGTCAAACGGAAAGGCTTATAAGAATAAGTGGAAAACCATCACCAGCTCAGCCGGCAAAAGCTACCGCTATTATTTTGCATCCAACGGAAGAGCTATTACGGACAAGGTCAAGACAATCAACGGATACAAATACGGATTTGACAGCAATTCGCGCATGGTGACCGGCGTACAGGTATTTAACGACAAATTTTACTTTTTTAACAGCAGTGGAAAGATGAATTCCACGAAGACGACAAAGCTCCGAAAGGCGTCAGCAGATGGGACGGATTATAGAACGACATTAAAAAAGCTTCTGAAAACCTATGGCGTGAAGCTGAAAAAAACGATTAACTATGGCCGGGGCTGCGGCAATGGGATCGATTATGCGTTTGTATATCAGGGATTCACGGTTTCTGTCACTGTAAAGGATGATACGGGCAGCTATGAGCTGACAGGCGTCGAACGGGGAGAGGCAGAGGAGCTTAGCGACGATCTTTTATAAATGCCGGTAAAACGCGGATGTGAGCGGAGCGGAAGCAAAAGGAAAGGAGAGATTATGTATAAAGAGAATAAGAATCAACAGGGAATCGAAAAGCTGTGTTTTCAAAAGAGTAAGCTCAGGTGCGGCTTTGCCCGGATTTTTCTGTTTTTTGTACTGACGTTTATGATGTCATGTGTCCCGGCGTCGACTGTGAAGGTTACGGGGACTCTGACGGCTGAGGCTGCCACGTCAAAGACGACTGTGGCGAAAAAGGCGAACGCGATCATTAAAAAGACCGTAAAATCGAGCGACAGCAAGCTGACTCAGCTCAAAAAGCTGTTTAAATACGCGGAAAAGACCTGGGGGTATAGCCGGACGTATAACTTCGACAGCAGTGTGTCCGGATGGACGCGTACCTATGCCTACAGTATTATGAAGAATAAAAAGGGCAGCTGCTATCATTTCGCCGCGGGCTTCGCGTATCTCGCAAGACAGGCGCTTGGCTCCAGCAGCAAGTACACGGTTCGGGTCGCTGTCGGACAGACAAAAGGCTTTGGCTATGGCTTGCAGTCGCATGCCTGGGTGGAGATTAAGATCAACGGCACTTGGTACATCTTCGATCCGAACATGGATAAATTTGCGGAGGATTCTTCCCTGACCTATTATAAAAAGAAGCGCAGCAGCAGCGCCATGAAAAAGGTTTACAACAGCTATAAAAATACAAAGTATTTTACTGTGAGCTATGTTAAGACAAGCTGAGAGTGAGCAGCGGGACAGCTTTTTCAGGGAGAGCCTGACGCCTGTTGCCTGGCTTTGCCCTTAATATGTTGTAAAGAACTGATTTTATCTCTTGTATACATCCATAAATTGGTTTATAATTTATGGCAAAAGCTCCGGACGGTCTGCGTCCGGAAAATTTATCATCTAAAACGAAATCGGAGGATATGTAAAATGAATGTACTGGTAATTAACTGCGGAAGCTCTTCTCTGAAGTATCAGCTGATCGATTCAGAGTCAGAGCAGGTACTGGCAAAGGGCCTTTGCGAGAGAATCGGGATTGACGGCAGACTGACCTATCAGAAGGCAGGCTGCGAGAAGGAGATCACGGAGGCTCCGATGCCGACACACAAGGAAGCGATTCAGATGGTTCTGGACGCGCTCGTAAATGATAAGACCGGCGCGATCGCAAGCCTTTCCGAAGTGAATGCGGTTGGACACAGGATCCTGCACGGCGGCGAAAAATTTGCCGGTTCATTTATTATCAATGATGAAGTCATCAAAGCCGTTGAAGATTGCTGTGATCTGGGACCGCTTCACAATCCGGCAAACCTGATCGGTATCAATGCCTGCATGGAGCTGATGCCGGGCGTGCCGATGGTCGGTGTGTTTGACACTGCTTTCCATCAGACGATGCCGGAGAAGGCATATCTGTACGGGATTCCGTATGAATATTATGAAAAATACAGGGTTAGAAAATATGGTTTCCATGGAACCAGCCACAGCTTTGTTTCGAAGCATGCTGCGGAGTTCCTTGGACTGGATCTGGAAAACAGTAAGATCATCGTAGCGCATCTGGGCAATGGCGCGTCGATTTCCGCAGTCGTAAATGGCAAATGCGTCGATACATCCATGGGTCTGACTCCGCTTGAGGGTCTTGTGATGGGGACGCGCTCCGGCGATATTGATCCGGCCGTCATGGAATACATTGCAAAGAAGGAAAATCTGGACATGGCGGGCATTATGAATGTCCTGAATAAGAAATCCGGCGTATATGGTCTTTCAGGCGGGCTTTCCAGCGATTTCCGCGACCTGGAAGCAGCCATGAATGAGGGAAACAAGAAGGCAGAGAACGCGATCGAGGTATTCTGCTACCGTGTAGCGAAATATATTGGTTCTTATGTGGCGGCCATGAACGGCGTGGACGCGATCGCTTTCACAGCAGGCATCGGAGAAAATGCGCCAATGGTGCGTGAGAAGATTGTAAACTATTTTGGCTATCTCGGCATAACGCTTGATAAAGAGGCGAACGGCGTGCACGGTGAGGATCGCGTAATCTCCACGGCAGATTCTAAAGTGAAGGTTGCGGTCATTCCGACAAACGAGGAGCTGGCGATCTGCCGCGAGACGGTCGCACTGGTGTAAATTCTTTTGCGCAGGAAATGACGTAAGCCGTTTTACAGGGGAGGTGTGAACATGAAAAGAATGAACGAAACGGGTATCCATCTGCTGCGGGGCTTTGCCGGACTGCTGATTGCGCTTCTGCTGACCGTTGCCGCGGTCAGCCATGCGGACGCTGCTACGGTCTATGGCACAGGATGGCACAATCCAGATGTAGATCCCACAGTTTTACCCTATGAAACCTCCATAACGCTGAAGGTCGAGCTGGGACAGAATTTTTATCTTGGAGACTTATTTGCGCGGTATACGAATGAGGGATTTTATCGCGGCTCGGAGCTGAACGCTACTTATACCAGCGGAAAGACCTCCGTGGCGACGGTCGGGAGCAAGAACGGGTATGTCAAAACCATTAAGAAAGGGACCGCGGTACTTACCTTAAAATATGGTGGAAAAAAATATACCTGTACGCTCAAGGTCGTCAGCAAGGGGGATCTTGGCACGACAGGGAAGTACGCGTCTCTGGTGAAGGCATCGGACGCGCTGGCGGATTATTACGGGGTTAAGATTACTTCCAAAAATTCCGTTACGATCATGAAAAAATATATTGCTGTGCACAATGCCCAGGTTGCATTGGGCCTGACCGATAATTACATGGTGACCTCCGCTGCTTATTGTGTATCTGCTTCGGGAAATACCTGGAAGCTGATAAATCCATCCGGTCCGCGGATTCATCGCATCACCTCGGATTTGAGTTCATACGGCTATGACCTTCTGGATTCCATAAAGATTTCTTCCGTAAAGGCGACGGCCGGGAAAACGACTTTTCAGGTAACGCTGAAAAAGACCGTTACCACGGAGCAGCTTTATTATCTGCAGTATATGATGGGGTCGGATAGTGAAAAATGGAAGACATCGCCAACCGCCATATCCTTTGTGGGGACCTCCCTGACCTGCTGGGATACTTCGGGTGCAGACACAGTGCTTGGGGCGAAATGCAAGGCAGAGAAAAACAGCAAAACCCTCACTGTTACCGTTTATGAGGACTGGAAACTGGCAAAGAAGGTTAAGCTGAAATCAAAATACAAATACGAGCTGTACCTTTATATTCCATCGAACAACCGCACGACGAAGACATTTACCGTGAAGTAGGGGGGAGCGCGCCCATAATTTGTAAAAAATCAGGTTGACAAAACAATATCTGGCAGTTATAATCTTAAAAGTGCGCAAGGAGGTACTGTTTTGCTGGACTTGACGGAAGCGATCTTAAATGAAGGTAAAGTGATACAGTATGAGGTTCTGACGGAGCTGGAGGTGTTGTCTTACGGCTTTGGCGATTTCAGAATTATTCAGAAGCAGCCCGGTACGCTTGAGGCCGAGAAGAAAGAAGAGCGAAAGCTTGCGGTTTCCGGTGCGTTTGAGCTGGAGGTTGAGTTTCCGTGTGCGCGTTGTCTGGATAGCGTGAGCCGCAGACTGGAGATCCGGCCGGAGCTGGAGATTGATTTGAAAGAGAATGATTATATTGATGGATATTACCTGGATGTGGATCAGCTCGTCCATGATGAGGCGCTTTTGGTATGGCCGGAACGCGTGCTGTGTAAAAGCGACTGTAAAGGGTTGTGTATTACATGCGGGCAGAACCTGAACAAAGGCGAATGCTCGTGTGCAAAGACGGCTCTGGATCCAAGAATGGCAAAGATCCTTGATATATTCAGCAATTATAAGGAGGTGTGATCCATGTCTATCTGTCCGAAAAATAAGCATTCCAAGGCAAGAAGAGACAAGAGAAGAGCAAACTGGAAAATGTCTGCTCCGAATCTTGTGAAATGCAGCAAATGTGGCGAGCTGATGCTTCCACACAGAGTTTGCAAGGCCTGCGGAACGTACAATAAAAAAGAGATTATCGCGATGGGCGACTGATTTCTGAGCATGGTATGTCCGGACCGCCGCAAAATGAGCCATAGATATGGCATTGTTTTGCGGCGGTTTTTCTATTCTTTTTACGTCTGTTTCTCTTTGGAAAATTTTGTATTGCTTTTTAGAATGATGTTTAGTATAGTGTATAACAGTTGAAAAACACAGGTAATGGAGGCGGAAATGCTATGAGTGACAGGATTCGCGTAGTGGTCGACGCCATGGGCGGAGATAACGCGCCGGGAGAGCTTGTCAGGGGCGCCGTGCAGGCTGTGCAGGGGCGTGAGAATATTTCTGTGATCCTGACAGGAAAAAAGACTGCGATTGAACAGGAGCTCGCGAAGTACAGCTATCCGAAAGACCGGATTGAGATTGTCCACTGTGAGGAAGTGATTGATACGGCGGAGCCTCCGGTGAATGCCATTCGTTCGAAAAAGGATTCCTCACTGGTCGTTGGTCTGCAGATGGTAAGAAAGGGAGAAGCGGACGCTATCGTATCCGCCGGTAATTCCGGAGCGATTCTGGTGGGCGGTCAGGCGATCGTCGGAAGGATTCGAGGCATCGAGCGGCCGGCTCTGGCACCGATCATCCCGACCGCGGAGGGCGTCTCTCTGCTGATCGACAGCGGAGCGAACGTAGACGCCAGAGCTGCGCATCTGGTACAGTTTGCGAAGATGGGTTCCATTTATATGGAGCATGTGCTTGGCGTGAAGCGCCCTAAGGTAGGTATTGTCAATATCGGCGCGGAGGAGGAAAAGGGTAATGCTCTGGTAAAAGAGACATTTCCACTGCTGAAGGAGTGTACGGATATCAACTTCATCGGAAGTGTGGAGGCCAGGGAGATCCCATCCGGGGCGTGCGATGTGATCGTCTGCGAAGCCTTTACAGGGAATGTGATCCTGAAGCTCTATGAGGGGCTGGGGGCTGTATTTATGGAGAAAATCAAAGGCAGCCTTATGAAGAATCTTCAGACAAAGATCGGAGCCGCGCTGATTAAGTCTTCCCTGAAGGAGACGCTGAAAACATTTGACAGCAGTGAGTATGAGGGCGCTCCCCTGCTTGGGCTGAAAGGCCTCGTTGTAAAGACCCACGGGAGCTCGAAGGCACGGGAGGTGGAAAATTCCATCTATCAGTGCGAGCTGTTTAAAAAACAGAAAATCAACGAGATCATTAAAGAAAATCTTAAATTAAATTAAAAAGGAGTGTGCAGGTATGGAATTCGAGAAATTACAGAATATCATTGCGGAGGTACTGAATGTGGATGCAGATGAGATTACACCGGAGACCACGTTTGTAGACGATCTCGGTGCAGACTCGCTTGACGTATTTCAGATCATTATGGGAATCGAAGAAGAATTTGACATCGAGATCCCGAATGAAAAGGCCGAGACGATTCTTTCTGTCGGAGATGCCGTCGAAGCGATAAAAGCAGCAATCGGCTAAGGAGCTGTCACGAAATTACCTGGGCAGGATGCAGGGGTTATTTGGCGACAAATCCTCAGAACGGACAGGGAAGAGGGAGGCTGTGAAGCCTCCCTCTTTGGGAAAAGACAGGAGTAAAATCCTGTGACGGAAATGGGAGAGAAGAAGATGACTGAATGGGAACCTTCCGAACTGGAAGAGAGGATTGATTATCGTTTTCATAACGAAAAGCTTCTTTATCAGGCGCTTTCGCACAGCTCCTTTGCAAATGAGCACCGCTCGGAGGGCTATCTGGACAATGAGCGGCTGGAATTCCTTGGGGACGCGGTGCTGGAGCTGATCAGCAGTGATTTCCTGTACCATCATTATCCGGACATGCAGGAGGGAAAGCTGACAAAGCTGCGGGCGAGCCTGGTATGTGAGCCAACGCTTGCCCTGTGCGCGAAGGATATCGACCTGAGCAGCTTTCTGATGCTGGGCAGGGGAGAAGAACATACCGGCGGGCGCACCCGCAATTCGATTGTCTCTGACGCGATGGAAGCCCTGATCGGCGCGATCTACCTGGACGGTGGAATGAAGCCGGCCAGATCCTTTATTGAACGGTTTATATTGACAGATATCGAGCATAAAAAGCTTTTTTATGACAGCAAAACGGTTTTACAGGAGATCGTGCAGAGAGACTGCCATCAGGACAGTATTCATTATGTGATCGTAGGGGAAGACGGACCAGACCATGCGAAAACCTTTCGGGCGGAGGTAGAGATTGGCGGCGTCGTCGCCGGGACCGGAAGCGGAAGCACCAAAAAATCGGCCGAGCAGGAAGCGGCCTGGCAGGCGATTCAGAAGCTGGGCGTTTCCGGGGAGAAAAATAAGGGATGTATCTGAAAAGCATTGAGGTATATGGCTTCAAGTCATTTGCCAATAAAATCACCTTTCAATTTCATAATGGAATTACGGCGATCGTCGGGCCGAATGGAAGCGGGAAAAGCAATGTGGCGGACGCGGTTCGCTGGGTGCTGGGCGAGCAGAGCGCCAAATCCCTGCGCGGCGCGAATATGCAGGACGTCATTTTTGCCGGCACCGAGACGCGCAGACCGCTTGGCTTTGCCTCTGTCTCTATTACGCTGGACAATTCCGATCATCAGCTGGCGGTTTCCTACGATGAGGTTACCGTGACGCGACGCGTCTACCGATCCGGGGAGAGCGAGTATATGCTCAATGGGACGCAGGTCCGGCTGAAGGATATCAATGAACTCTTTTATGATACCGGTATCGGAAAGGAAGGCTATTCGATCATCGGCCAGGGACAGATTGAGAAGATCCTCAGTGGAAAGCCGGAGGAGCGCAGAGAGCTTTTTGACGAGGCCGCAGGCATAGTCAAGTTCAAGCGCAGGAAGCAGACGGCTCTGAAGAAGCTGGATGCGGAGCGGCAGAATCTGACGCGGGTGAACGATATCCTCACAGAGTTGACAAGGCAGATCGGTCCAATGCAGAAGCAGGCGGAGACGGCAAAGCTTTATCTGCAAAAGCGCGATGAGCTGAAGCTATATGACGTCAACCTGTTTTTGCTTGACGCGGAAAGGATGCAGAGAGAGCTGGAGGCTTTGGCCGGGAAACAGCGCGTGACGGAAGAACAGCTCTCGGAAGCGAGAACGGAGTATGAACGCACCCGGTCGGAATATGAGGAGGCGGAACGGGAAATTGAGCGTATGGATGCGCTGCTGCAGAAGAAACGGGAGGAGGCTTCAAAAGGGCAGCTTCGCAGGGAGCAGTTTGAAAACCAGATCCGGCTTTTGCAGGAGCAGATCCATACGGCGGAAACGAGTGACGAACATCTGAATGCGAGAGTCACCGCGATCACAGACCAGCTTTCTGATTATGAAGAGCAGGAAAAACAGGCTATGCTGGAGCTTGCGTCACAGAAGGAGCAGGCGGGGAGCTTCAGTGAGGACGCCAGGGCGCGGCAGGAAGCACTTGAGGGGCTGCGGGGGGAGATCGCTTCGCTGGAGCTTGAGATCGAGCAGGCAAAAAGCGCGATTATTTCGCTGCTGAATCAGCGCGCGACTCTGAAAGCCCATATGCAGCGCTATGATACGATGGCCGAGCAGGCGCAGCTTCGCCGGTCGCAGCTTTCCCAGGAGGTGCTTAGGCTGAAAAGCGAGGAGGAAGCGCAGGGGTCCATAGTTTTGGAAATACAGTCTGAGTATGACGCTGTGAGTGCGCGGATTGAGGAGCTCAATGCCAGAAGCGACGCGGTCAATGAAAGCCTTTCAAAAACCCAGCAGGATCTGACCGGCTATAATCAGCAGATGGAGGAGGATCATACCCGTTATCAGAGGGAAGCGTCCCGTCTGGAATCTCTGAGGAATATCGCCGAGCGCTATGATGGCTACGGCAACAGCATCCGGCGCGTGATGGAGCGCAAAGAGCAGGATCCGGGTATTCTCGGCGTAGTCGCGGATATCATCAGGGTTGAGAAGGAATATGAGACGGCGATTGAGACGGCTCTTGGCGGCAGCATTCAGAATATTGTCACAGATACGGAGGAGACGGCTAAGCGTCAGATTGAGTTTTTAAAGAAAAACAGGTTTGGCCGCGCTACGTTTTTGCCATTATCCGGCGTCACTGCCCGCGGAGGATTTCAGACCCCGAAGGCGCTGGCTGAGCCAGGAGTCCTTGGACTTGCGTCATCGCTTGCGCAGGCGGATAAAAAATATCATACGCTTGTAGAGTCCTTGCTGGGGCGGACGATCGTGGTGGATCAGATCGACCACGCGATTGCCCTTGCGGGAAAATACCGCCATTCTCTGCGCATAGTTACGATTGACGGTGAGCTTTTAAGCCCTGGAGGTTCCATGAGCGGCGGCGCGTTCAAAAATTCCGGAAATCTGCTCGGACGCCGCAGAGAGATTGAGGATCTGGAAAACCGCGTAAAAAAGAGCCGTACTGCACTTGACGGGCTCCAGAGCAGGATTGATCAGACCCGGAGTGAGCGGAACCGCATGCGTGAAGAGCTGGTACGTCTGAAGGAAGAGCTGCAGAAGGAATACCTGTCTCAAAATACGGCAAAGCTCAGGCTGGATGAGCTGAATGAAAAGCAGAATACGACTTCGGAAACATACCGGAGGCTGCGCAGGGAGCACGGCGAGATTGAGCTTCAGGCGCGGGAAATCGATGAGAATCTCAAACAGGAGAGGGATGCTTTGAGCCAGTCCGAGCGGGATGAAAAGGAGCTGGAGAGGAAAATCAGCGAGCGCCAGGGCTTTCTGGAGCAGAAGCGCTCCGAAGAACAGGAAGCCGCGCAGGGCGTTCAGAATGTTCAGCTTTTATTGTCAAGGCTGGATCAGCAGGAGCAGTTCGTGTCCCAGAATCTGGAACGGATCCGCAGGGAGAGAAGACAGCTGCTTCAGGAAAAAAGCCGGTATGAGCAGGAGCGGGAAAGCGCATCCGGAGAGATAAAGGAAAAGCTGGATCAGATTGCCGGTATCCGAAGGCTGCTTTCGGACACAGAGGAGGACGGGCGCGTCCTTTCAGAAGAAATTACAGAGCTGTCCGGGAAAAGAGAGGAGACCAGCGCATCGCATAAACAGTTTTTTGCGGCGCGGGAGGAGCTTTCCGGCCGCATCAGCCTGCTGGATAAGGAAAGCTTCCGCCTGAACGCGCAGACTGAAAAAATAACGGAGCAGAAGGACAGCCAGATTAACTATATGTGGGAGGAATACGCTCTGACCTGGAGCTCGGCATGTGAGCTGAGGGATGAGTCTTTCACGGCGCCCGCTCCGGTAAAGAAACGGATCTCAGAGCTGAAAAGCGAAATCAAAGGACTCGGAGCGGTCAATGTGAACGCCATCGGGGAATTTAAAGAGCTTTCCGAGCGCCATAGCTTTTTATCCGCCCAGCACGCGGATCTTTTGAAGGCTGAGGCGGATCTGGTGAAGATCATTGAGGATCTGGACGCCGGGATGCGCGCGCAGTTTAAGGAACAGTTTTCCCGGATCCAGGTGGAATTTGACAAAGCGTTCCGGCAGCTGTTTGGAGGCGGACACGGTACGCTGGAGCTGGTGGAGGACGAGGATATTCTGAACGCCGGCATCCGCATCATTGCCCAGCCGCCGGGGAAAAAGCTGCAGAATATGATGCAGCTCTCAGGCGGTGAAAAATCTCTGACCGCGATCGCGCTGCTGTTTGCGATCCAGAATCTGAAGCCATCGCCATTCTGCCTGCTGGATGAGATCGAGGCTGCGCTGGATGAAAGTAATGTAGACCGCTACGCGGGCTATCTGCACCGGTTGACAAAGAATACGCAATTTATTATCATAACGCATAGAAGGGGTACGATGAACGCGGCAGACCGGCTGTATGGGATTACCATGCAGGAGAAGGGAGTTTCCGCGCTGGTTTCTGTAAACCTGATTGAAGAGGAGCTGGATGAGTAGCCGGAGGGACTGGCGGTTTACGATACATTTGCAAAAGGAGGTTCTGTATGGAAGAAAAAAAGGGATTTTTCAAACGTCTGGTAGCCGGACTTACAAAGACGAGAAATAATATCGTTTCCGGTATTGATGCGATTTTCAGGGGGTTCTCCAGCATTGATGACGATTTTTATGATGAGATTGAGGAAATCCTTGTGATGGGAGACATTGGTATCAATGCGACGACCTCGATCATTGAAGATCTGAAGAAAAAAGTGAAAGAGCAGAATATTAAAGAGCCTTCCGAGTGCAAGCAGCTTCTGATTGACAGCATCAAGGATGAGATGAATGTTGGCGAGACCGCTTATGAATTCGAGAACCGCAAATCGGTTGTCCTTGTGATCGGGGTCAACGGCGTGGGCAAGACGACCAGTATCGGCAAGCTGGCTGGGATGCTGAAGGATCAGGGGAAAAAGGTTATCCTCGCTGCCGCGGACACATTCCGGGCAGCGGCCGGTGAGCAGCTGATCGAATGGGGGAGCCGCGCGGGAGTCGAGGTGATCAGCGGACAGGAGGGCTCAGATCCGGCTTCTGTTGTTTATGACGCGATCGCCGCCGCGAAGGCGAGAAACGCGGATGTGCTGATCTGCGATACCGCCGGCAGGCTGCACAACAAAAAGAATCTGATGAATGAGCTTGGTAAAATCAACCGGATCCTGGAACGGGAATATCCGGAGGCGTACAAAGAGACGCTGGTGGTGCTCGACGGTACGACCGGACAGAATGCGCTTGCCCAGGCCCGCCAGTTCAAGGAGGCCGCGGATATTACCGGTATCATTCTGACCAAGCTGGATGGCACCGCAAAGGGCGGAATCGCTGTGGCGATCCACTCAGAGCTTGGCATTCCGGTAAAATATATCGGCGTCGGAGAACAGATTGATGATCTGCAGAAATTCAAGGCGGACGATTTTGTCAACGCATTGTTTAATATTACAGAAAGGTGAAGGAATGGATATGGAAATGTTGACATTGGAGAGCTTCGATGAAGCCTGCGAGTGCGTAAAGCGTGTAACGCAGGAGACTAAGCTGGTATACAGCGATTATTTCAGCGCGCAGACCGGCAACCGTGTTTATCTGAAGCCGGAAAATATGCAGAAAACCGGAGCATATAAGATTCGGGGAGCCTATTATAAGATCAGCACGCTCACCGATGAGGAGCGGGCGAAGGGCCTGATCACGGCTTCCGCCGGAAATCACGCGCAGGGCGTCGCCTATGCGGCGCAGGTGTATGGCTGCAAGGCTGTGATCGTAATGCCGGCGACGACTCCGCTGATGAAGATCAACCGCACGAAAAGCTACGGCGCAGAGGTGGTGCTGCACGGTGAGGTCTACGATGAGGCCTGCGAGTATGCGTATCGGCTGGCGGAGGAGAACGGATATACCTTTATCCATCCGTTTGACGATCCCGCGGTAGCGACCGGCCAGGGTACGATTGCCATGGAGATCATCAAGGATCTTCCGCTGGTCGATTATATTCTTGTCCCGATTGGCGGGGGCGGGCTTGCGACCGGCGTATCGACACTTGCGAAGCTCCTGAATCCCAAAATCCAGGTGATCGGCGTTGAGCCGGAGGGCGCGGCCTGTATGAAGGCTTCTCTTGCGGCCGGCAAGGTCACAACGCTTCCGGGGGTAAGCACGATTGCGGACGGCACGGCGGTCAAGACGCCGGGGACCGCTATTTTTCCGTATATTCAGAAGAACGTGGACGATATCATCACGGTGAGCGACGATGAGCTGATCGTGGCGTTTCTGGATATGGTTGAGAACCATAAAATGATCGTAGAGAATTCCGGACTGCTGACGGTGGCTGCGCTGAAGCATCTGAATGTAAAGAACAGGAGAATCGTGTCGATTTTAAGCGGCGGCAATATGGATATTATCACGATGGCTTCTGTCGTACAGCACGGTCTGATCCAGAGAGACCGTATCTTTACGATATCGGTTCTGCTTCCGGATCGTCCGGGCGAGCTGGTGCGTGTAGCTTCTATCATTGCGCAGGAGCAGGGCAATGTGATTAAGCTGGATCACAATCAGTTTGTCAGCACAAACCGCAATGCCGCGGTAGAGCTGCGGATTACTCTTGAGGCGTTTGGCACCGATCACAAGAGAAGGATCATCGAGGCGCTCAAAAGCCAGGGCTACGATCCGATCCAGCAGATTGCAAGCCTGTAACGGGGAGTAATAAAACAATGGACAGTGAACTGAGATTTGCGATTTTGATTGACGCGGACAATATTTCAGACAAATATGTGAAGATCATTCTTGATGAGACCGCGAACAGCGGCATCGCCACCTACAAGCGGATTTACGGGGACTGGACCAGCCCCCGCATCGCATCGTGGAAAAACATCCTTCTGGAAAATTCAATTATTCCGATGCAGCAGTACAGCTATACGATTGGAAAAAACGCGACGGATTCCTCCATCATCATTGACGCGATGGATATTTTATATTCCGGTCATGTGGATGGCTTCTGCATCGTATCCTCCGACAGTGATTTTACCAGGCTGGCTTCCAGACTGCGGGAATCCGGGATGATGGTGATCGGCATGGGTGAGCAGAAAACGCCTAAGCCTTTTATTTCCGCATGCAATCAGTTTAAATAT
>JAJQIE010000348.1 GCA_021199395.1 Lachnospiraceae bacterium
ACCTACAGCTTCAATCAGCTTATAAAGGAGCATCGGGTAGACAGGGAAAAGGCTTATATCATCGGCGTCGGATGCCGTGGAAAGCTGGATATCGAAAAAATCCGTGCGCTTGGGATTAAGGGAATCGAGAGCATCCGCGGCGCGAGTGCGGATGTACCGACGCAAAAGGAGGCTTCCGGCGTCCTGACCATACAGACGATTTACGGCGAAAAAACCTGCGCTTACAGCGATGCGATGCTGGAGCGGTGCCATGTCTGCAAGGGCAAGGAGCACAAAATCTATGACGAGCTGATCGGGGAATCCCAGGATACAAAGGACGCGGAGCGCTTTGCTGAGGTGGAGCGGATCGAGGCGATGAGCCCGGAAGAAAAATTTGCGTTTTTCCAGAAGGAATTAAGCAAATGTATCCGCTGCAACGCCTGTCGGAACGCCTGTCCGGCCTGCAGCTGCCGCAGGTGCGTGTTTGACAGTACAAAATTTGACAGTGCGCAGAAAGCGAATGTGGATTCCTTTGAGGAAAAAATGTTCCACATCATCCGCGCTTTCCATGTGGCGGGCAGATGTACGGACTGCGGCGAGTGCAGCAGAGTATGTCCACAGGGGATTCCGCTTCACTTATTCAACCGGAAATTTATCAAAGATATCAATGAATTTTATGGCGAATACCAGGCAGGGGAAGACAGCGAGAGCATTGGCCCGCTGACCAGCTATACCTTTGATGATGCGGAGCCGGGCATAGTGGGACAAAAAAGCGAAAGGAGAGGATAGCATATGTACAAGATCAGGCAAACGAATCTGAACGCGTTGTTTCGAAAAATCGCCGATGTACAGGATCTGATCCTTCCGGTGAGAACGGCAGGGCAGACGAATTTCCGCCTCTGGACGGAAGATGTCGCGACGCCGGTTCCCATGAGCGCGGCAAACGATGCGGCGGCAGAACACAGGCAGGACGCCAGAGTGGATCTGGCGACTCTGAAAACCGTAAAATCCGGCAAGGATGCGTTCTTTCCTCAGAGTGAGACGCTTTATACCTGTGTGCGTGAAAATAAAAAACTGAAAATCGTGCCGGAGACCCTGCGGGAACGCCCCTTTGTCGTGTTTGGCATGAAAGCATGCGACGTGAAAGGCCTGGAAGTGCTTGACCGGGTATTTTTAGCGGAACCGGTGGATTCCTTCTATGCGGCGCGGCGTGAGCACGGGACGATCGTAGCGATGGCCTGTCATGAGCCGGAGGAATCCTGCTTCTGCAGGGTATTTGGGACGGACTGCGCGGAACCGGGAAAGACGACGCCTGCCGGCGGATCGTCAGCAGGCATGACGACCGTGTCACCGTCAGGCTCAGAAGGCTCGGATGATACGGAAGCCTCCGCTCCGGGCGCTGACGTCGCGACATGGATGGTCGGCGGGGATCTGTTCTGGAAGCCGCTGACCCAAAAGGGGGAAGCCCTTACGGGGTGCGTAAAAGAGCTTCTTGAGGCAGCGGACGCTGCAGACGGGGAGAAGCTGGATGCAGAGAAGGCTTCGATCCGCGCGATCGTTGCAAAGCTGCCCTATATGGATCTTTCTCTGGATGGATGGGATGGAAACGCTACGGATGAAAAATTCAATTCTCCCCTGTGGGAGACGCTCTATAAACCATGCCTGGGCTGCGGAACCTGTACCTTTGTATGTCCTACCTGCCAGTGCTATGACATAAAGGATTACGATACGGGACATGGCATACAGCGCTATCGCTGCTGGGACTCCTGTATGTATTCGGACTTTACGATGATGGCCGCGGGGAACAACCGCACGACGCAGATGCAGCGTTTTCGCCAGAGATTTATGCATAAGCTGGTCTATTTCCCGGCTAACAATGACGGCATGTATTCCTGCGTGGGCTGCGGACGCTGCGTAGAGAAATGCCCGCAGGCGCTGAATATCGTAAAGGTCATTCGGGCGTTTCAGAGGGATGCGCATTTGGACGGCGCTAAGGCGGAAACGCCCCCTCACATGCGTTCGGCGGCAGGTCGCGCCGTCCATGGAGAAAATGCTGCGCATTTGGACGGCGCTAAAACGGAAAATCAGGGGGTGAGCGAAAATGAGTGAATGTATCTGTCATAAGAAGGCTGTGCAGGATATTCTGATTCCTAAGATCGGCGTGATTACAGAGGTTATTGAGGAGACGCCGGATGTAAAGACCTTCCATGTAAATGCGCCGGAGGGCGGAAAGCTTTTTGAGCACATGCCCGGTCAGTGCGCCATGCTGTGCGTGCCGGGCGTGAGCGAGGCCATGTTTTCAATCACATCCTCTCCGACGAATACAGAGTATCAGGAGTTCAGCATAAAAAAATGCGGAGAGCTCACAGAATATCTGCACAGCCTGGAGGCGGGGGATGAGATTACCGTCCGGGGTCCCTACGGCAACCATTTTCCGGTCGAAGATAAGCTGAAAGAACAGAATCTGCTGTTTATCGCGGGAGGCATCGGTCTGGCACCGCTGCGCTCGGTTATCAATTATGTGCTGGACAACCGTGGGGATTACGGGACAGTGGATATTCTTTACGGCTCCCGTTCCGCAGATGACCTGGTGAAATTAAAGGAGATCCGGGAAGTCTGGATGAATGCGCCGGACGTACATGTTCACCTGACGATCGACCGCGAGCAGGAGGGCTGGGACGGTCATGTGGGCTTTGTCCCGAATTATCTGAAGGAGCTGGGCTTTTCCACCGACAAGACTGCGCTTGTCTGCGGACCGCCCATCATGATCAAATTTGTCCTGCAGGGACTGGAAGAGCTGGGCTTTTCCAGGACGCAGGTATATACGACGCTGGAGCTGCGTATGAAATGCGGTATCGGCAAGTGCGGCAGGTGCAACATCGGATCAAAGTACGTCTGCAAGGACGGCCCGGTATTCCGTATGGATGAGGTGGACGCGCTGCCGGACGAGTATTGACAGACAGGGCCTTACGTTTTTATACAATCTCGCTGTGCTGAATTTTTTTGCGGCGCGATATCGGCGCAACAGGCGGGAAGGAAGGGACATTTGACTATAAAAGGAGACGAAGTTCACATATGGAAAACGAAAAAATGGTAAATGTATATTTCTCTGGCAAGAAATACAGCGTACCGGCGGATCTCACGATCATGACGGCGATGGAATACGCCGGATATACGCTGAAAAGAGGCTGCGGATGCCGCCACGGCTTCTGCGGCGCGTGTGCGACGATGTACCGGATCAAGGGAAAAAATGAACTGAAAACCTGCCTTGCCTGTCAGACGCAGGTAGAGGAAGGCATGTACGTGGCGAGCATTCCGTTTTTCCCGACGGATAAGAGAACCTACGATATCAATGAAATTCGCCCGGAGCAGCGCGTCATGATGGAGCTGTATCCGGAAATCTACAGCTGTATCGGCTGTAACGCCTGTACAAAGGCCTGTACGCAGGATCTGAATGTCATGCAGTACATTGCCTACGCGCAGCGCGGCGAATTTGAAAAGTGCGCGGAGGAATCCTTTGACTGCGTAGCCTGCGGCTGCTGTTCCGTGAGGTGTCCGGCGGAGATTTCCCATCCGATGGTGGGACTGCTGGCGAGACGGCTGACCGGAAAATACATCGCGCCGGAGACGGAGCATCTCAAAAAGCGTGTAGAGGAGATCCATGAGGGCGCTTACGACGAGCTGATCGAGCAGATCATGCAG
>JAJQIE010000317.1 GCA_021199395.1 Lachnospiraceae bacterium
GCAGGAGGCAAACGCCCTTGCGGCGTTTGAGTGCTTGCACCGGGGAAGTTTATTTTGAGAGCCTGGAGATTTCATTGTCGGAAGGACTTTTTCTGCCGGTTCGGATGTTAAATGAGCTGCGCCGGGAGGCGCTTGGAAAACTGCGGGATCGGATTCTGATTCAGAGAGGCAGCCGTACAAAGGAAAGTCTGCTTTCGTACAATGAGCCGGACAGCCGGTATTCCGAAATCCTTCCCGGAGAGTCTGATGAAAGCGGTGACTGTCCTGTCAGAGACTCTGTCAGACCCGCGCTTAATCTTCTTGTCACTATGCCGGCACAGCTTGATGCGGTTCTTTCCTGGCTGAAAGAGGAAAAGGACAGCGATGCCGCCAGACGTATTCACACGGTTTATCTGGATTCTATGCTGCTTGGTGATGCCATACAGTCTGGTGAGAACTGTGGACGGCTCCTGAACCAGATTGAAGAGCTTCACACGTATGGGCTTCGCTGTATGTTTGGCTGTCCGCCAGTTCTGCGGGAGAGTGGACGCGCTGTATTGGAGCATCCATCGATTCAGACCCTGCTGCACAGGATGGACGGGTTTCTGATTCAGACCGTGGATGAACTCGCTTATTTAAAGACATATGCTTTCTCATGGGAGTTTGTTTCGGAGGACTGCCTGTATTCTTTCAACCGGGAGTCGAAAAAACTGCTTCGATCGGAGGGGATTACGAGATTTACGCTGCCAGCGGAGCTAAACAGCCGGGAGCTTTCTCATATGGAGCTTACAGATTGTGAGCTTGTTGTCTATGGCTATCAGGCGCTGATGCAGTCGGCTCAGTGTGTGAGAAAGAACACAGCGGGATGTTCCGGAAGGTCGGGGCTGCTGTATCTGAGAGATCGCAAGGGGATCCACTTTCCGGTTTTGAATCGCTGCCTGTTCTGCACCAATACCCTCTACAATTCTGTCCCGCTCCGTCTTGGATGCTGCGGGGAGGAAGTGAGGAAGCTTGGGACGCCTTTCCTCCGGCTCTCGTTTACGATTGAGACAGGTGCACAGACAAAACAGATATTAAGACTATATGCGGAAAATCGCTTTGACACAAGTGGAACAAGGGGCCATTTTAAAAGGGGAGTTGAATAGTCCATGATGAATTTGCTCTGCCAGGTTGCCAAATACCTGATCATAGTTTTAATGGCGTTCTATACGCTGCAGTGTTATACCGTTTTTCGGAAAAAAGACGAGGAAGCGCGGCAGTATCTGTTTTTGCGCCAGAATATGCTGATGCTTTTTATGCATTTTGTCGCCTATGTTCTGATTTACCTGGAGCTTGGCGAGTTTGAGGTTATCCTCTTCTATGTAGCCCAGGTTGTCTACCTTGTGCTCACTCTGATCCTGTTCCGTGTGATTTATCCGTTGGCCTCCAGACTTCTGATCAATAATATGTGTATGCTGTTGTGCATTGGCTTTATCATGATCGCACGTCTGGATTATGACGAATGTGTCAAACAGTTTCTGATTGCTGTCGCGGGCACAGTGCTCGCGCTGTTGATTCCGGTGATTATCCGGAAGCTCCGTTTTATTACAAAGATGTATTATGCCTATACACTGCTTGGCATCGGCATGCTTGGGCTGGTGGCAATCGCAGCCCGGACGACTTACGGATCGAAGCTTTCTATTTCTATCGGCGGTTTTACCTTTCAGCCATCCGAATTTATCAAAATCGTCTATGTATTTGCGATTGCCGGGCTGCTGACTCATGCCAGAGACTTCCGGCGGATCGCGATCGCGACGGTATTGGCTGCAGCTCATGTATTGATTCTTGTGGTGTCAAAGGATCTCGGAAGTGCGGTGATTTATTTTATCACCTATCTTGTCATGCTCTTTATTGCCACGAAAAATCCTTTTTACACCCTGGCCGGCCTTTTGGCGGGTGCGGGCGGCGGAGTCGGTGCGTATTTTCTGTTTTCGCATGTCCGGGTCCGGGTTCAGGCCTGGCTGGATCCCTTCGCGGACTATCAGCTTACAGGCTATCAGGCTGCACAGGCGCTGTTTTCGATTGCTGCCGGAGGATGGTTTGGAGCCGGGTTGTTTCAGGGCTCCCCGACTGCGATTCCGGTTGTAGAGCAGGATATGATCTTTGCGGCGATCGCGGAGGAGCTGGGCGGTATTTTCGGTATCTGCCTGATTCTGACGTGCATGAGCTGCTTTATTATGTTTATCAATATTGGAATGCAGCTGACAAACCGCTATTATCGCCTGGTGGCCGTGGGGCTTGGTACGACCTACGGAGTTCAGGTATTCCTTACGATCGGAGGTACGATCAAGCTGATCCCCCTGACCGGTGTTACGCTTCCTCTGGTCAGCTATGGCGGAAGCTCTGTTCTGAGCACTCTGATTATGTTTGCTATCGTACAGGGGCTTTATATGCTGCGAAATGATGAGGAAGCCAGCAGAGAACAAAAGGAAGCGCAGCGCATCGCTCAGGAGCGGCAGCGGGGCTATGGGTATGATCTGAACGGCTATCCGCAGGGAGGAGCACCATTCTATGGCTCGAATGGCTATTCGCAGGGAGACGTATCATCTTATGGTACGGACGGCTATTCGCAGGGAGGCGTGCCGCCTTATGGTACGAATGGTTATCCGCAGGGAGGCGTGCCGCCTTATGGTACGAATGGTTATCCGCAGGGAGGAGCATCATCTTATGGTACGGATGGCTATTCGCAGGGAAACGCGTCATCCTACGGATCGAATGAGTATTTGCGGGAAGATGATTTTTATGACGCAGATGAAAATCAGCAGGGTGCGAGCTATTATAGCTCTGATGGCTCTATGTGGGAGGAGGAGTCCGCCTCCGGAGGCGGGAGGAAAAAGCGCAGATTTGGACGCGGCCGAAAGGATTCAAAAAAATAACGGGGGAATAATATGGGAATAAAGAAGCCTCGAAAGCAGAAAAAAGAGGATAATAAGGACAGAAAGATTCCGGTAAAAGTGCGCGAGGTTCATTTTGAGCAGGAAACGGAGCCGATTGACGGAAAAGGCCGGAACACAGAGCTTGGTATTGTCACCTATGGCTTTGTCCTTTTGTTTGTAGCTATGATCGGTTATCTTGTATATCTCAATGTATGCCAGGCAGATTCGCTGAATTCGAATGCCTACAATACAAAGCAGGATGCGAATGAGGAAAAATATGTTCGTGGCTCCATTTATTCCTCGGATGGGCAGACACTGGCCTATACGAATGTAGCGGATGACGGTACGGAGACGAGGATATACCCTTATGGAAATGTATTTTCACATGTGATCGGATATTCTTCCAACGGAAAGTCTGGCCTGGAGGCGTCCAGCAATTCCGATCTGATGTCGTCTCATACCTCAGTGCTGACGCAATTGCGGGAAGAATCTGAAGATACAAAGCAACGGGCGGATTCTGTGTATACGACATTGAATACCACTCTGCAGCAGGCGGCCTACAGTGCGCTTGGCAGCTACAATGGCGCTGTGATTGCGATGGAGCCGGATACCGGGAAAATTCTGGCGATGGTGTCTAAGCCGGACTTTGACCCGAATGACATAGAAAACATCTGGGATTCTGTCGTCAATGACAGCTCCAGCAGCGTTCTGCTGAACCGTGCGACGCAGGGGCTGTACCCTCCTGGCTCGACCTTTAAAATTCTGACGACGCTTGCTTATATGC
>JAJQIE010000198.1 GCA_021199395.1 Lachnospiraceae bacterium
GATAATAACAGGCGCTCCCCACCGTATGTCCCGGCGTGTGCAGCACCCGAATGGAAAAACCGGCCAGATTCACAAGCTCCAGATCCCTGAAATACCGGTCCGCCTGCAGGGTATATCCACGCCCATTCCAGCAGGTCAGATTCTTTTCCGCGTCAGAAAGCACCTCCCGCTCTCTGTCCAGTGCGCAGATCGGGATATCATATCGGCATTTCAGCTCCTGCGCGGCACCGATATGGTCAAAATGCGCATGGGTCAGCAGAATCGCTTCCGGCGTGCCGCCCATCGCGGCTGCCTTCTGCGCGATCAGACCGGCCTGATCCGCCGGGTCAATAATCAAAAGAGCTCCGGATGTTCTGTTTTTAGCCAGATAACAATTGGTAGAAACCGGGCCAAGCACCAGCGTCTCTAACTGAAGATCCTTCATAATTTTCACCCCGTCGTTCTTTCTATATCAATCACACTGTCAATCTGGCGGATCCGCTCTACCAGATACTGAAGCGTATCCTTTCCGGGGACCTCGAAAGACATCGCAATCGTAGCGATCCCCTGCCTGCTTGTGCGCGAATTTACGGATAATACATCGATCTTTCGCTCCGTAAATACTTTTGTAATGTCTACCAGCAGACCGGTACGGTTGTTACAGTAAATCATAATCTCAGCGAGATACAGTCCCTGGTCGCCGGAAGTCCCCTCCTGCTGCCACTCAGCGTCGATCAGGCGTACCCGCTCGCTTTCCGGAAGATTTATGATATTGATACAATCCGTGCGGTGTACGGTGACTCCTCTTCCACGCGTGACAAACCCGACAATCTCATCGCCCGGAATCGGACTGCAGCATTTTGCAAAACGGACGCTGACATCATTGATCCCCTGTACCGTAATGCCGCCTTTTGACTTCTTTACACGAACCGGAGCCGTCTCCTTCGCGTTCTGTACCGCCTCAATGATCTGATCGTCGGTAACCTCCTTACGATGATCCTGTTCATAGCCCTCCAGAAGCTTATTGACAATCTGTCCTTCCTTCAGCCCGCCGTGTCCGAGCGCTGCCATGACGGAATCCCAGTCGCGGAAACCGTACTTTGTCATCACACGATCCATATAGGGCGGCTTCATCAGGTCAGACTGCGCCAGTCCCTTTGATTTGCAGTAGGCGGCAAGCATTTCCTTGCCCTTGATGATATTGTCTTCCTTCAGCTCCTGGCGGAACCACTGGTTGATCTTATTCTTCGCCTGGGAGCTTTTGACAATTTTCAGCCAGTCACGGCTCGGACCGCGGGAATTCTGGGAGGTAATAATCTCAATTCGGTCCCCATTCTGAATCACATAGTCGATCGTCACAAGCTTGCCGTTCACACGGGCTCCGATCATCCGGTTCCCCACCGCGCTGTGAATGCTGTATGCAAAATCGATCGGCGTAGAGCCATTTGGCAGATTTTTGACATCGCCCGCAGGGGTAAAACAGTACACACTTTCCGCGAACAGGTCAAAATCGCTCTTCAAAAGGCTCATAAATTCGCGATTATCAGACATCTGCCAGTCAAGCACCTGGCGCAGCCAGCTCAGCTTCGCTTCCTCACTGGAGGAATCCCCGCCCTTTTTGCCGTCTGCAGCCTCCTTGTATTTCCAGTGCGCGGCAATGCCGTACTCCGCGGTACGGTGCATCTCAAACGTACGGATCTGGATCTCGAACGGCATACCGTTCGGGCCGATCAGTGTCGTATGCAGCGACTGGTACATATTCTGCTTTGGCATCGCGATATAGTCCTTGAAGCGTCCCGGTATCGGCTTATACATCTCATGGATCACGCCGAGCGCCGCGTAACAGTCCTTTACCGTATCGACAATAATCCGCACCGCAAACAGGTCATAAATCTGATCGAGCGTCTTCTGCTGGTTGACCATTTTTTTGTAAATGCTGAAAAAATGTTTGATCCTGCCGTCGATCTGCGCTTTTATACCGGCACCGTCGATCTGCCTGCGCACTTCAGCGACAATACTGTCTACATATGCCTGCCTTTCGTCTCTTTTCAGCGCGATCTTATCTACCAGATCGTAATAAATCTCAGGCTCCAGATATTTCAGGGAAAGATCATCCAGCTCGACCTTTATCTTTGAAATACCAAGGCGATGCGCAATCGGCGCGTAAATGTCCATTGTCTCCCGCGCCTTTTTCTTCTGTGTCTCCGGCGACCAGTATTTCGCCGTGCGCATATTATGCAGTCGATCCGCCAGCTTCACCAGGATCACACGGATATCCTTAGCCATCGCAAGGAACATTTTCCGCAGATTTTCTGCCTGCACATCTACCTTGTCCGCCGGATAATCCAACTGTCCCAGCTTTGTCACGCCATCTACCAGGTATTCTACTTCTTCTCCAAACTGCTCGGTCAGATCCTCCGGCGTCATGACCGTATCTTCGATCACATCATGTAAAAGCCCCGCTACGATCGTTTCCTTGTCGAGCTCAAGATCAGCAAGGATAATTGCCACACAGAGCGGGTGGATAATATAAGGCTCCCCGGATCTGCGCTTCTGATCCTTATGAGCATCGCTCGCAACCCGGTACGCTTTCTCTATCATGGTGATATCATCAGAAGGGTGGTATTTCTGAACGCTCGCAATCAGCTCCCGGTAAAGATCATCCGGATCCGTAAAATCCTCCATCTTCTTTACACTGGCGTCCGCCTTTTTTATTTCTTTGAGCTTGAGCTCACTGATTTTGAGCTCATCCTGGTCTTTCCTTTCAGTTCTGCTCTCATCAGGTTTGACGCCATCCATTCTTTCTTTGTCCACGCTCGTATCCTTCGCCATCCGGTCTCACCACCCTTTAAGAATTTATGTCTCTCTGCTCTGTATGCCGCCTGGCCGGCAGGAAAGGCCGAAATTATTTGCCCTCATAACAGATGACAGACCTTACATCATAGTCCGCCAGCCTCTCGCGCCCTTTCAACCCTGCAAGCTCCATCAGGAAAACGACCCTGACTACCTCGCCGCCAAGATCCTCGATCAGATGAATTGCCGCCTCTACCGTACCTCCCGTAGCGATCAGATCGTCGATCACTACCACCTTCTGTCCGGGCCGGATCGAATCCCTGTGCATCTCAATCGTCGCAGTACCATACTCCAGCTCGTACTCTCTTGAAATCGTCTCACAGGGCAGCTTTCCCTTTTTGCGAACCGGTATGAACGGTTTATTCATATTATATGCGACCGGGACGCCGAAAATAAAGCCTCGCGATTCTGTGCCGACAATCACATCAAAATCGAGATCCTTCAGCTCCGCCTGGATCAGATCAATGGAAAGGTGCAGTCCTTCCGCATCCTGCAAAATACTGGGGACATCTCTGAATATGATCCCTTCTTCCGGAAAATCCGGTATGCTTCTTACATAGTCTTCAATTTTTTTCAATTTCTATTCCCCCCCTGCGCTTGCCCTGAGACAACGTTTTCTGACATTTTTGAAGAGTATATCATTTTCCGTCATATTTCGCAACCGGTTTCTGCCAAAACTCCACCGGCGGCTGTATAATCGGTTACTGTTTACACCCATGTCACGCACTCGCTGCGTGACATGGGCGAAGACATAGAGCGTTCGGGCATCCGGGCCCATCGCGAAGCGAGTTTAAATGGCCGGATG
>JAJQIE010000111.1 GCA_021199395.1 Lachnospiraceae bacterium
CGGGCGGATTCCGGACTTTCACCGGTTAGAAACGTGCGCCGCCAGGCGCACCGCATAAAAGCCCGCTCCGGGTGGATGCCAGAACGGGCTTTACAAAGCTTTTTTCTTAAATTATTCCGCACTGAAAAGGTTCTTATTGACATAGCCTACTGTGCCATTGTAGCTGATCTTATACCACCGGTCTGTATAACCAATCGCAGTCACCTCTGTATCTGACGCGATCGTACCGATGAGCTCACCATCCTGCGATGGTGCCGAACGCATATTCGCGCCCGCCGTCGCGCGGATCGTAAACTGCTCCGCATAAGACTCTACTCCATATTCCAGATCAACTGCGGAGGTATCTGTTGTACTGGATTCCGCCACGACAGTATCAGAGGACGCCGTATCCGTCGCCTCTGCCGCAGCATCCGTGCTCTCTCCATCAGCAGCCGTCGTGTCAACAGCGCTCTCCGATGACTCGCCCACATACTCCTTGTAAACATATCCGTTGGACTCATAGCCATCTACCGATACGATGTACCAGTTCGTCGTCTCGCCGATTACATTGATCTGCTCTCCACTCGCATAGCTGAAGAAAATCTCACGCTCATCACTTGTCCCCGGCTGTTCTCTGACGTTCAGATCGTCCAGCGCATACATCACATGGATCGTATCAAAATCTGTCCGGCTTGCCGTCTCTTCTTCTACCGTTGTATCCAGGGTATAGGTCTGCGGTTCCGTCTGTACTTCTGTCTCGGTTTCGCTTTCCGTCGGCGCTTCCGTCTCAGTCTCGCTCTCTGTCGGCGCTTCCGTCGGCGCTTCTGTCTCAGTCGGCGCTTCTGTGGGAGCTTCTGTCGGAGCCTCAGTCTCCGTATCTTTTTTCAGCTGATCGCAGCCAGTCGCTACCAGTGCCACAGAGCAGCACAACAATAATGCCACCAGCCATCTCCTGGTCTTGTTCATCATAAAATTGTCCCTCCATTATTTTATACTCATTCCTCATACAGCGTTTCTGCATACTCTGTAAGCTATCAGCGGAATTTATCTATATGGTTTGAATCATACCACTCTGACCGCAAAATAGCAAGGCTTATCACAATTTTTTAATTTTTTGTTACATTTCAGGTCACAGGCCATGCTCCGGTCAATTTGTGTTCCTTCTGCCGCTGCAAATATGACCAATCGTCATTTTAAACTATCTGACAGCATCAATGATCTCTGATACGTTAAAAACAGATGAAAAATATTCAGAATAATTCTCAAGAATATATCCCGTTACAGCGCGCCTGGTCTGGCGCAGGTAGGTCTGGTTGACGGCAAGATAGTTTTCCGACGCCCATAGCCCGATCAGGTACCGGTAGCCGGCTCCGGTCAGATATACTGATTTTTCTGAAGTGTAGTCCACCTCCGAACCATAGGGAAAAATCAGAGTATCGCAGTCTCCGATCAGGCTCCCGATCGTACTTTCCCACTGTTCAATATCCTCCGTCAGCTCGTCATAGGTCATATCAGCCATATAGGAATAGCTGTATCCCTCTGACGCAAACGTCCATCCGTATTCACGAAGCTTCCCGGCTATCTGTGTGACCGTGTCCGCATTGCTCTCCCAGTCCGTTGCACTGTCTTCTTCTATCTCATATCCAAACGCTCCGTTTTTCCCGGACAGCCCGATGATACCGCGCGCGCCGCGGTAGGAAAACCCCGGATTTTCTTCGAGGAAGTCCTCCAGCACCGGGATCACATCGTAGGCGCCGGTCTGCGTAACGCCGTCTGCGTCTGTATATACCGCCGCAACTTCCCCCTCTGCATCTATTACAAGCTTCGTGGCGACACCGTCCCCGACGCGTACGCTCGCGTAGTTCAGGTTCTCTACGGAAATAACCAGCGGCTTTTTTCCCTCCGGCAGCGTAAGCGCGGCCTCTGTCAATGTAATATCTCCAAAGCCGTCGTCCGTTTCCTCCGCCAGATCGTGAATGTCTACCAGAATATAATTATTCTCATACAGCTGGCTCAGGATTCCCTCAAATTCGCTGATTGTGATCAGATTCTGGCTATAGGTCTGCGCATAGCTGTCTCCATCAAAAGCCAGACTGGTGTCCGCGATCAGATTTGGAAAATTCAGATGCACCACTTCACCTTCATATTCCTCTAAGGAATTTATCGCAGACTGATATTCCTCAACCGCTTCCGCGGCGCGTTCATCCTCAGCGAGCGAATCCGTACCTTCAAGCAATGCGATTGCCTCCTCGTACCAATATCCTGCCGCCAGCAGATCCGCCTGCTCCAGAATCTCCGTCCGTTCCTGCTCCAGAGCCTCCTCCTGCTCGGCCAACTCGCGCTCCGCCTGCATTTTAGGCGTCTCAACCGGTTCGTTGTTTTCGTACTCCCCCACAGTGCCTATGCTTTCCGCAATCTGATAATTGATCATACTTCTGGAACAGCCGCTCGCCCCCAGAATCATGATCCCGGCCAGTAAAGCAGCCACTGCACCGCGTTTCCCCTCCGGCATATTTTTTCTCCCCTCGTATATCATGATGATACATTCAGCCTTTTCCGCACGCACTTCGTGCTCCTGAATCTTCGTCTCTGGTTCATCCTCCCGCCTGCTTTCCATGTATAAATACCCCGCGCAACGCCAGATTTTCGTCGAGCAGCACAAGGTTCGCGTATTTCCCCGGCGTAAGGCTGCCGTATTCCTCATAAATACCGATCGCCCTGGCGGGATTCACCGCCGCGGCGCGCACCGCGCTCTCCAGCGGAATGTGCATTTCCCGCACCACAGTGCGCAGACAGTCCATCAGATTCGAAGCTGAGCCGGCAATCGTGCCATCCGCCAGGGTCGCCCGTTTCCCCTTCACAAAAAACTGTTGTCCCCCCAGCTCGTATTCTCCGTCCGGCATTCCGGCCGCACGCAGGCTGTCGCTGATCAGAATGATCCGGTCGTCTCCGAACATCCGGAAGGTCGTTCGCACAACCGCCGGATGAATATGTATTCCATCACAGATCAGCTCCGCCATACAGCTGGCATCATCCGCCGCCGCGCCGACCGGACCGGGAGCACGGTGCGAAAATCCAGGCATCGCATTATAAAGATGAGTGATCGAAGAAGCGCCGGCGTCAAGAGCCTCGCGCACGGTATCATAATCCGCCGTCATATGTGCCAGAGAAAGATGGATCTTTCCGGCAAAGGTACGGATGAAATCCATCGCGCCCTCTGTCTCCGGAGCCAGTGCTACCGTGCGGAACATACCGCCCGAAGCCTCCTGCAGACGTCGGAACATATCCGGATCCGGGGTTCGGATATACCGCTCATTCTGTGCGCCCTTTTTTGCCGGACTGATAAACGGTCCCTCCATATACAATCCGGCCAGAACAGCCCCGGCCCCCGGCTGATAATCCGCCGCCGCCTTTGCCACCCGCATAAGCTGCTCCTCCGAAACCGTCATCGTAGCAGGAGTAATCGTCGTAATCCCATTTTTTCCCTCATATTCCGCAATCGTGTGCAGCGCCTCCTGCGTACCGTCACAGCAGTCGCTCCCCACACAGCCATGGAAATGAATATCCGTAAGACCCGGAATCACATAGCACCCTGTCGCGTCCAGCTTTTCTTCCTCGCCTCTGGCACCCAGGTATTCCTCCTGATCCACAATTCGCTCATCCAGAAAATAAAGCGGTTTTTCCTCAAAGCGGTAATCCTCTGTATATACCCTTGCATTCAGGATCTGATATTTCTTCATACAGGAGACGCCTCCCCTCTCATACGCACACAGGCTTTACTGCAGGTTTTCGCATTTGCCAAGCGCAGCTTCATCCGCTACGACCGTCACATCGCCGTGCAGCTGCAGGATCGAAGCGGGTACAGAAGGCGTCACTGGTCCAAAGAATGCCTCCCGCACAATCTCGGATTTATCCTCGCCCGATACCACCACAAGGATTTTATGCGCGCTCATGATTGTCTTAATCCCCATTGTATAAGCCTGGCGCGGCACATCCTTTTCCGACACGAAGAAACGCATATTTGCCTTAATCGTGCGCTCTGTAAGATTCACACAATGCGTCTCCGTCTCAAACGCAATACCCGGCTCATTGAAGCCGATGTGTCCATTGTGTCCCAGCCCCAGAAGCTGCAGATCCACTCCGCCAAGCGAGTGAATAATCTGATTATAGTCTGCGCAAGCCTTTTCCGTATCCTCTTCCATCCCGTCGGGCAGGAAGGTTCTCGTCTTGTCTATATTGACCTGGCTGAACAGATTTTCATTCATAAAATAATAATAGCTCTGTTCATTGTCTCTGGGAAGCCCGCGGTACTCATCCAGATTCACCGTCGTCACCTCAGAAAAATCCAGATCTCCCTTGCGGTACCACTCCACCAGCTGCCGATAAGCGCCGATCGGCGTAGAACCGGTCGCCAGCCCCAGCACACAGTTCGGCTTCATGATCACCTGAGCGGAGATAATATTTGCCGCTTTTCTGCTTAAATCACTGTAGTCCTTTGCCCTGTAAATTCTCATACTCATATTCTTCCTCCTCGTGATTTTTCTGTGATCCTTCGTAGATTATCAGGCGCTTACAGGAAAAGGCATTCGTTGTTTCCCGTATCGCCGTTGCTGTGTGCCACCGGCACGCTGAACCGTTTTATGCGCAGAGTCGAGTAAGGAGTTTTTTGGCTAAAGCCGTACCCGCTCGTGCAGCAGCGGACAGGGATTTGAGCACTCCCCTATCCGATTGTCCCCGCCAGGAGGCATCCCGTCCAAAAAGCGCCGCTCCGCTACAGGCGGGAATCCAGGCACAAAAATCCGTGACTTCTGAGCATCGCCTCTGTCTCATCCATATCCGCCGCGTGCAAAACCAAAATCGGGCAATTTCCTTCGCTTCCAAACGAAGAATAAAAATAATTCAGATTCACATTTCCGTCCTGAACCACCTGCAAAAGAGCTTCCATATCATCCTGAGATTTCATTTCTACTGCGATCACTTCACATTCCTTTATTACAAAGCCCGCTTTCAGGAGACTTTCCGCCGCTGCCTCCGGCGCGTCCACAATCATACGGACAATTCCAAATTCCGGGGAATCTACCGTAGAAAGTCCGCAGATATGGATACCCGCCCCGCGAAGCACCGTAGTCATACGCCTCATTACGCCCTTCTGGTTTTCTACAAACGCTACTATCTGCCTGATCATAATACAGAACCATACCTTCCTGTGATGTCCCGGCCCCATTTGCCGCTACACATGGATATTCTGATTATACACGCTGCCTTCGTTGGACGCAAGTATCATAAATTGCTATTTTTTTCTTAATGTTACCGAACTTTACTTTACTTTTAATGAAATATTTTTTATACTGGCTGTAACAGTCTGTCCGGCTTTGTTTATTTTCCGGCAGCGGGAGCGGGGTTCTTATAAATGCTCCACATAAGATAAGGGGGGATTTTTTTGTATGCCAGAAGAGTAATTTCTGTGCTGACGGCCATGCTGGCTGTCGGTGTATGTGTATTTATCACCTATATCAGCGGTGACGTAAATACAAGTTCACTGGTGATCAATCTGTCATTTCTCGGAGTTATGCTGTTGGCGATCCTCGCTGCGATCTTCACAGGGCTCCGCCGCCTTTCCAGAATCAGCAGCAGCCTTGCGCGGGCCACCGACATCATTCGCACTTCCGCGTCGGACGACGGACTCCATTCTCAGGACGGGCTTTTCCAGAATGATTTTCTGGACGGATGCTATGCCGAATATCTCGATATGGTAAAGCGGCATCCGGACGGTTCCTGCGACATCGGTGATTTTATTAATGAAGACGCGATTGAAACCCACATTCACCGGGCGCTTCTGGAATTGATCCCGGATATTCTGACAAGTCTTGGTATCCTTGGTACCTTTATCGGTCTGGTGCTCGGACTGCGAAGCTTTGACCCGTCGGGCTACGAGCAGATGGCGGACTCCGTCTCTCCGCTGATCGACGGCATCAAGGTCGCTTTCGTTACGTCTATTTACGGCCTGGCTCTTTCGCTTCCGTTTTCCTTCAATCTGAGAAGCGAGCTCTCTGAGATGTCGAACAACCTTGAAGCTTTCACAGACACATTCTATCTTTACATCCGTCCGAGCCATGAAGTGGATTCCGCTGCGCGTCTTCTGGAGCAGAAAAAAAGCCAGGAGGAGCTTACAAATGATCTGACTCAGATTTTTGTAGAACAGATGACCAAAAGCTTTGAGCAGTCGATCACTCCGGCATTTGCCCGGATGACAGGAGCCATCAACCAGATTGTAGACAGCTTTACGCAGGCACAGACAGAATCGGTCGCGCAGATCTGTGATACGATCGTCCGCGATCTGCATGCAGATCTGGACGACTCGTTCCACCGCATCAGTCAGACCACCGGTCAGCTCGAAAAGGCACAATCCAGCTATATGGATTTCATGGATCGCTCCATGAACCGGCTGCAGCAGACGTTTACAGAGCTGCAAAATCACCTTGAAAATACAGAGCAGTACAATGAACAGACTCTCAACAAGCTGACAAAGGCGCAGGAAGACGCTTTCCGTATCAACGAAGAGCAAAAAGCGACCTATCAGGAATACATTCGCTTTATGTATCAGACCATCGAAAAGTTTTCTGACATCTGGGAGAGCAACAGCGAGAGGCTCCAGGGGTACTCCGATGAGATTGCCAGGATGGGTCCGGTACAGTCGAACCTGGAGATTCGCAAGGATCTTGCGGACCTGTCCGCACAGTTATCCGACATCCGAAAGCGCCAGTCTGTCTCCCAGGATCTGGCTTCGGATCAGGAGCAGATCGAACAGTTTATGGAAGAAATCACGAAAAAGCTGAATCATCTGGAAAAGCTTGCAGCAGAACCAGTCCTGTTCCGCCGGAAAAGCAAGGGGTGAGATCATGCGTGCAAAACGGAAAAAAAATTATGAACGTCACAATGTCTGGCGTTCCTATTCTGATATGATGGCCGGACTTCTTTTGCTGTTTGTGCTGGTTATGTGCATATCCTTTATGCAGGCGCAAAAAAACTATCAGGATCGTCTGGCAGAGGAATCCGCGCATGCGCAGACACAGAGCCAGCTTCAGTCCCAGCTCGACGAACAGCAGGCTCTGCTGAATGAGCAGGAATCTGAGCTGGACGAGCAGGCTGCACTGCTGGCCAGCCAGCAGGCGGATCTCGATGAGCAGAGTGCGCTGGTCGCCTCTCAGCAGGCCAGTCTGGATGCCCAGAGCGCCCTTCTGGCGGAGCAGGAATCCGAGCTGGACGAGCAGGCTGCACTTGTCGCTTCCCAGCAGGCCGCGCTCGATGAGCAGGCCGCGCTTGTCGCTTCCCAGCAGGCCACGCTCGATGAGCAGGAAGCCCTTATGGCGGAGCAACAGCAGAAAATCGAACAGATCATCGGTGTAAAAGCGGATCTGATTGCCGCCCTGAAGCAAGAATTTGACGCGCAGAATCTGAACGTCACCATCGATGAGACAGACGGCTCCATCGCGCTCGATTCCAGCATTCTTTTCGGCTACAACGAAAACGAGCTGACCGAAGAAGGAAATGCGCTTCTTGGCGAAGTCCTCCCCATCTATTGTACCGTACTGATGTCTGAGGAATATGTAGACTATCTTGCCGAAGTCCGGATCGACGGATACACGGACACGACAGGCACCTATTATTATAATCTGCAGCTTTCCCAGGAGCGCGCGCTCGCCGTAGCCGAATATCTGCTCTCCCTCTCCGGCAGCTCCATCTCTGAGGCGGATATGGAAAGCCTTCAGGAAAAGCTGTCTGTCAACGGACATTCCTGGGCGGATCCGATCTACAACGACGACGGCTCGATCAATCAGGACGCGTCCCGGCGTGTGGAGATCAAATTCCGGTTGAAGGATGAAGACATGATCAATGAGCTGAAGGAAATCCTGGATGAGACGCAGGAGGAAACGGCAGATACAGAACCGGAGACAGAGTAAAAATAGTAGACCGTATCGTAAGAGCTTGTGCATAATGCGCAGAATGTTTTGCCGAGAGTGCGACGCAAAAACCGCAGGCGTAGCGGGCTACGTTGAGGATTTTTGCGTCGTGCTATCGGTGAAACAGGCAAGCAGAATGCACATGAAATTACGATATGGGCTACTAGGGCGGAAAGGAACCTGACGTTTCTCTTTCCGCCCTCATTGGTTATACAGGAATCATTGCATATTAATTAAAAATGTTTCAAATCAATTTTTCAGTCGACTCTCCCCACAGCATCTCCTCATAAGAGTTGGACTTTCCTCCATATTCCTCAACACGTTCTTCAATCGTCTGATGTCGGAAACCTTAGAAAGCACAATATTCCCATTTACTACTTTTACATCCAAATAGTCATCCAAATGAATGCCCGACGTTTTCAGTAAATCTTTCGAAAAACAAATCCCCTGTCCGTTCACCCACGCTTCTACCTGTGTTGTCATAAAAATTTACACACCTGAATGAATGATAGATAGGACTTTTAGTATATGTGTATTGTAAGCAAAAAAGCACCTACCCGAAGATAGATGCTTTTCTCACAAAAAATCGCTTACCGGATAAATATACTCATTCCTCTGCGCGATTTTCCTTCAAAATCTGAATATGCACGTCTTTCAGCTGCCGTTCCTCGACCTCCGCTGGCGCTCCCATCATCAGATCCTGCGCGTTTTTGTTCATCGGGAACGGGATAATCTCGCGGATACTGTCTTCCCCGGCAATCAGCATAACCATGCGGTCTACGCCAGGCGCAATGCCCGCGTGGGGCGGCGCCCCATAGCAGAATGCGTTGTACATGGCCGGGAATTTTGCCTTCACGTCATCTTCGCCAAGTCCTACGAGATTAAACGCCTTAACCATAATCTCCGGATCGTGGTTTCGCACCGCGCCAGAAGAAAGCTCGACTCCATTGCAGACGAGGTCATACTGATATGCCAGAATATCCAGAGCATTCATCTGCTCCAGCGCCTGCAGGCCTCCCTGCGGCATGGAGAACGGGTTGTGGCAGAATTCCAGCCTGCCGGATTCCTCGCCGATCTCGTACATCGGAAAATCAACAATCCAGCAGAATTCGTAGCTGTTTTTGTCCATATACGCGTCAGAAAGATTGCCAATCATTTTAAGCAGAACGCCTGCGGTCTTCTGGGCCGTCTTCAGGTCGCCCGCGGTCAGTCCCACAAAATCCCCCGGTTTGAGCTTCAGCGCTTCTACCACTGATTCCATGCGCTCTTTCACAAATTTGGAAATGCCTCCGACCAGCTCACCCTTCTCGTCCAGACGGAACCAGTAGGCCTTCTGTCCGCTCTGCACCTCCACGTCCGCGCACAGCCTGTCGATTACTTTTCTGGTGCCGGTGAAAGAGGGCGCGACGATTGCTTTCACGGTCTTTCCCTCAAACGGACCAAAGCCGCAGTCCGCTAGCACAGCGGTCGCGTCCTGCACAATCAGCTTTATCCGCAGATCCGGTTTGTCCGTGCCGTACTTCTCCATCGCGTCCAGATAGGCGATCCGGCAAAACGGCGGCTTTGACGCATTCTGATAGATACCATATTTTGAAAAGATCGGAGGCAGGACATCTTCAAGAACCGCGAACACATCCTCCTGATCCGCAAACGCCATCTCCATATCCAGCTGATAAAACTCGCCCGGAGAACGGTCCGCGCGCGCATCCTCATCGCGGAAGCACGGGGCGATCTGGAAGTAACGGTCAAATCCGGAAGCCATCAAAAGCTGCTTGAACTGCTGCGGTGCCTGCGGCAGAGCGTAAAACTTGCCCGGATGATTTCTGGACGGCACCAGATAATCTCTTGCGCCCTCCGGAGAGGAGCAGGTCAGAATCGGCGTCGTAATTTCCATAAAATCATGCGCAATCATGCTCTGCCGGAGCTCCGCCACAATTTTGCTTCTCAAAATAATCTTATCCTTCACCGCCGGGTTTCGCAGATCCAGATAACGGTATTTCAAGCGGAGGTTTTCATCCGCCTCTTTGGAATGATTGATCTGGAACGGCAGCTCATTGTACCGACACCTGCCAAGCAGCTCGATCTTCTCCGGCACAACTTCAATCTCGCCCGTAGGCATCTTATCGTTTTTGCTGCTGCGCTCACGCACGATCCCCTCGACAGATATCGTAGACTCATAGTTCAGATCTGACAGCTGCTCCATGATCTCCTCTGTCTCTGCTACGATCTGTGTCGTCCCGTAAAAGTCTCTCAGAATCAAAAACCCTAAATTCTTACTTACCTTGCGAAGGTTCTCAAACCATCCGACCAGCTTTACCCTTGCGCCCGCATCGGAAAGCCTCAGTTCCCCGCAATTATGCGTTCTTCCCTGCATGATAGTGTTCCTCTCGTTCTCTCTGTTTTACCATTTTATTCCGTCTTCTGGAAACGACATCAGTCGTTTCCTTTCCCGCTCTGCATGCGATTTCGGTTGAAATTGATCAGGCAGCCTGCCTTCACGATCTCCTTCTCATTCTCTGTCATATCCGCGAGGTACAGCGAAATCTCTTTCACCTGCCTGCCGAGCACATAGGCTTTGATGTCCTGTCCGTCTCCGTCGAGTGCTTTCTTTACATCCGGCACATAGATATAATCGCCCGTCTCGAAGCATGGCTCATTTTTCATCTGGAACGGCAGCATACCCCAGTTCATGACGTTGGAGCGGTAGCGTTTGGTCGCATACTCTTTGCAGATGTTTGCCAGTCCGCCGAGCACTCTCTGGCAGCTTGCCGCCTGCTCGCGCGCGGAACCGTCTCCCGGCTTTACGCAGTAGATCATACTGCCTATTTCAATGCCGTCTGTATCGATCTCCGGCGTCAGTGTTTTTATCTGGTCAAGCGCCGCTGCCAGCGATGGTTCCAGCGTCGCTGCCGCCTTCATGGACGAACCGTCCTGCCCGGCAATGCGCGCCCGCTCCAGACGATCGACCTCCTTTGCCTTTCCTACATACGCCGGGTCGCGCCGGGAAAGCGTAAATTCCGCCAGTCCAAGCGGGTTGGAGCGGTAGGAGGAGGTTTCTCCGGATGGGATCAGTTCATCCGTTGTAGTCACATTGTCCATAATCTTTGAACATACGCGAAGCAGAATATTGTCCGCGAGAGGCTCCATCTGAGGCCAGTCCTTAATATTGGGACCATAGACAAGCTCTGAATCAGCCTCCGCTTTTCTGAAGCCCTGATATACCCTCACGCGGTATGCGCTGTCATCATAATGGTAGTCCGGAATCTGCATCGTTCTCGTTGTTTCTTCAAGAAATTTTTCCGCCGAAGTAAGCACGCCGCCGTTTGCCGCTGTCGCCGCAATAGAGCGCGCGTCCATCAGAGCGACCGCTGAGAGCTGTCCGGCGCCCGGTTTCGATCCTTCGCGGTTCGGGAAGTTCCTCGTGGTATGACGGATGCTGAACGCATTGTTCGCCGGCGTATCGCCCGCGCCGAAGCACGGCCCGCAGAACGCGGTTTTTACAGTAGAACCCGCCGCCATCAGGGTAGAGATTGCCCCTTTCTGCACAAGATCCATAAATACCGGCTGGGAGGACGGATAGACTGCCAGCGTAAACTCACCGTTGCCGATGCTCCTGCCGTTCAGGATATTCGCGGCTTCCATGAGATTCGTATATCCGCCGCCCGCGCAGCCCGCAATGATTCCCTGCTGCACCTGTATTTTCCCATCCACAATCTTGTCCGTCAGATGAAAATCAACTGCCGTATTCTCTGTAAACGCCGCCGCGCTCTTTTCCACCTCGCGGAGAATATCTCCTGGGTTCGCGAGCAGCTCATCAATCTCATACGTATTGCTCGGATGGAACGGAAGGGCGATCATCGGTTTTACCGTGCTCAGATCCACGTAAACCAGGCCGTCATAATACGCCACATCGGCCGGGTTCAGCTCTCGATAATCCTCCCCGCGGCCATGCTCCGTCAGGTAAGCCCTGGTATCCTCATCCGTTCTCCAGATGGAGGAAAGACAGGTCGTCTCTGTCGTCATAACGTCAACGCCGTTCCGGTAATCCGTGCTCATCGACGCAACACCCGGTCCGACAAACTCCATCACTTTATTTTTTACATAGCCGTTCTTAAATACCGCCCCGACGATCGCCAGCGCAATATCCTGCGGTCCCACGCCCGGATTCGGCTTTCCGTCCAGATAAATTGCTACCACACCCGGATACGCCACGTCATAGGTGTCGCGCAGAAGCTGTTTTACCAGCTCGCCGCCGCCCTCGCCGACCGCCATCGTGCCCAGCGCGCCATAGCGGGTATGGGAATCTGACCCAAGGATCATTTTTCCGCAGCCGGCCATCGCCTCGCGCATATACTGGTGAATCACCGCAAGATGGGGCGGCACATAGATTCCGCCATATTTTTTTGCGGCGGACAGACCAAACACATGATCGTCCTCATTGATCGTACCGCCGACCGCGCACAGGGAATTGTGGCAGTTCGTCAGGACATACGGTATCGGGAACTGTTCCATACCGGAAGCCTTCGCGGTCTGGATAATGCCGACAAATGTAATATCATGTGAAGTCATCGCGTCAAAACGGAGCTTCAGCTGTGACATATTATCCGAAGTATTGTGCGCTTTCAAAATCGAATATGCGATCGTACCCTTCCGGTCTTCCTCCTTATCCGCCTGCTTTCCACAGACGGACTGCACCTTTGCAGCTTCCTCCTCAGGGATAATCTCCGTGCCGTGAACCAGCCAGGCACCTTTTTCATAAAGCTTAACCATGTTTCCTTCCCCTTCCTCTTTATATGATAAGAGAGCTATTCCCGGACATTTTACCACCTTTAAGCCCGTTCCACAACCGGTTTTTGTCCTCCACCTGAATCCTTTTCCAAGGTTCGTCCTTCGCGAAGCGAACTTTCATGGACGAACCGTCCTGCCGCCGAGCGCTGCGAGGGGGCGTTTCCACCCTTTCGTCGGCTGGAAGCCCTTCCGGAACGGAATGTCCAGGCATATTTATATCCGGATCCTTGTTCCTTTCGTATCTCTCGAAGCCAGCTTCAGCCTGGTCAGATTGACCGTTTTTCCTTTATAATCCGCCTCGTACTTCTGCACAGCATTCGCCTTTCCATCACCGGAAGCTGACTGCTCCTGTACTGCATTTCCTTTTTCAGCGTTGATCACAGAATGGTTTTTCGAAGTGTCTTTTTCTATCCAGTATACTTCCGCGATCGAGTCCCCATCCGCCAGCTTCATGCCGCGCACACCGACAGCCGTCTTCTTCTTGAGAGGGATCTCCGAGACCGCAAACCGCAGGAAATATCCGTTTTCGGAGGCAAGCACAAGATGTGCGTGCTCAGAGGCCGCGTATACGGTGAGCACCGTATCGCCCTCCTGCAGCTTTGTCGCTGCGGTCGTGCGCTTGGACACGTCAAATTCGCTTCCCGCTACCTGCTTTACCATCGCCTGCTTTGTCACAAAGGTAACGACCGTCTCCCGAATGTCATTCATCGTCATCACGCCTATGAAGGTTTCCTCGCTGCTGTTGTAGTTGCAAAGGTTATCCACCGGCGTTCCCTTGTCCCGAAATCTGCCAAATGGAACATCCTGCATTTTCAGCAGATGCGCCTTGCCTGTGTCCGTAAAAACGCACACACGGTCTGTGTTCAGCGCATGGAGCACATACCGGCTCTCCGCATCCGCCGCCTCTTTATTGCGCTCGTATACCGTCTCGTCTATGGTCCGGACATATCCAAAGCGATCCATCAGAAATACGACCGGTATTTCCTCGATCCCCGGCTCTTCCAGCACAATTTCCTCCGCATTCTCAATAGAGGTCCTGCGCGGACGGCCGAACTCCTTTTTCAGCGTATCCAGCTCTTTGATGATGACCGCCGCCATGGAGGCGTAACTGTTCAGAATATCTCTGTAGGAGGCGATATTTTTCAGCGTCTGCTCATGCTCCTCCATCAGCACTTCCAGCTCCAGTCCGATCAGCTTGTACAGCCGCATATCAAGAATCGCGTTTGCCTGTGGCTCAGTAAAATTCAGCTTCGCTGCCAGCTTTCGCGATTTTTCTGTTTTGAAGCGGATTCCTTCTGTCACGCCGTTTACCAGACAATCCTTTACCTGGTCGCGGCTGCGGCTCCCACGCAGAATCTCGATAATCAGATCAATTATATCGCAGGCACGGATCAGCCCCTCCTGAATCTCACTCTTTTTCTCTTCCTTATCCAGCAGATTTTTGTATTTGCGTGTCGTCAGCTCGAACTGAAAATCAATATTGTATTCCAGTATCTTCCGCAGGCTGAGCGTCTCCGGTCTTCCGTCCGCGACCGCGAGCATGTTGACCCCAAACGTATCCTGCAGTCGGGTTTTTTTGTAGAGCAGATTTTTCAGCTTTTCCACGTCCGCGCCCCGCCGCAGCTCCAGCACAATGCGAATACCGCCCTTAGCAGACTGATTGGAAATATCTATAATATCGTTCGTCTTTTTTGTCTCAACAAGCGATGCCACATCATTTAAGAATTTCCCGATGTTCGCGCCCATCATCGTATATGGGATCTCTGTGATAACCAGACGCTCTCTGCCGCCCTTCACCTTCTCCACCTCTACGCGTCCGCGCAGGCGGATCTTGCCCTGCCCGGTCTCATAGATCTGCAGCAGCTCATCCTGATTCACCACAATACCGCCGGTCGGAAAATCCGGTCCCTTAATATACTTCATCAGGTCGGCATCAGTCAGCTTATTGTTTTTAATCAGAGCTTTGACCGCGTCGATAACCTCTGACAGATTGTGTGGCGGAATACTCGTCACCATGCCGACCGCGATACCGTCCGCGCCGTTTACCAGCAGATTCGGAATCCGAACCGGGAGCACCTGCGGCTCCCGCTCCGTCTCGTCAAAGTTCGGGACAAAATCCACCACGTCCTTGTCGAGATCGGCCAGGAACGCAACCTGCGTGATCTTCTGAAGCCGCGCCTCCGTATAACGCATAGCCGCGGCGCCGTCGCCCTCAATAGAGCCGAAATTGCCGTGGCCGTCCACCAGCGCCTGCCCTTTTTTGAATTCCTGCGCCATCACCACCAGCGCCTCGTAAATGGAGCTGTCGCCGTGCGGATGGTATTTGCCCATTGTATCACCGACGATACGCGCGCATTTGCGGTAAGGCCGGTCATATCGGATCCCCAGCTCGTACATATCGTAC
>JAJQIE010000349.1 GCA_021199395.1 Lachnospiraceae bacterium
GTATAGTATAATCGTGAAGAATGTGACAAAAAATGGTTGCGGGACGCGTGAAAAAGCAGGGAAGGAGAAATGAAATGAAATTTCGCGAGCGGTTTATGAGCGGCGAAGCACATTTTGAAGAAATATTTGATCTGACGGATGAATGGAATTTCAGTGATGAGGAATGCACACTCAGGGAATACCTTGGCCTGACGGCAGAGGAGGAGGACGTGTGGATCAGTGAGAGCGATGAGGCGCTGGAAAGCCTGATGGAAAAAGAGCGTGCGGAGGGAGAAGGAATATGAGCAGATTAATGATTATAGGCTGCGGCGGAGTCGCTTCGGTAGCGATTCAGAAATGCTGCCAGAACAGTGAAGTGTTTGATGAAATCATGATTGCGAGCCGCACAGTGTCAAAGTGCAATGCGCTGAAGGAGAAGCTTGAGAGCTCCGGCGCGGCGTACAGCGCATCGGAAGCGGTGAAGGATGTCCGGGATGAGGAAGCGCCGGGGTCGGTGAATACCGGCAGGAAGGATGGCGCGCCTGTGTCGGTTGTGAAGACAAGGATTACTACAGCGCAGGTGAATGCGGACAATGTGGATGAGCTGACGGCGCTGATCCGGTCTTATCAGCCGGTCGCGGTGCTGAACGTAGCGCTGCCTTATCAGGATCTGACGATTATGGATGCATGTCTGGCGGCAGGTGTGCACTATATTGACACAGCAAACTATGAGCCGGAGGACACAGACGATCCAAAGTGGCGGGCCGTTTATGAGGAGCGCTGCAAACGCCTGGGCTTTTCCGCGTATTTTGATTACTCCTGGCAGTGGGCGTATCAGGAGCGGTTTGAAAAGTCAGGGCTGACGGCGCTGCTTGGGACCGGCTTTGATCCGGGCGTGACCAGTGTGTATGCGGCTTATGCGCGGAAGCATTATTTTGATGAAATACATACCATTGATATTCTGGACTGCAATGGCGGCGATCACGGCTATCCGTTCGCGACAAATTTCAATCCGGAGATCAATCTCAGGGAGGTATCCGCTCCGGGCTCCTGGTGGGAGGATGGCAGGTGGGTGGAAATCCCGCCGATGACGGTCAAAAGGGAGTATGATTTTGCTGGAGTCGGCAAAAAGGACATGTATCTGCTGCACCACGAGGAGATTGAAGCGCTGGCGAAAAATATTCCCGGAGTAAAGCGGATTCGATTTTTTATGACCTTCGGCCAGAGCTATCTGACCCATATGAAATGCCTCGAAAATGTGGGAATGCTCTCGACAACGCCGGTTCTTTACAATGGGCAGGAGATTGTGCCAATTCAGTTTCTGAAAGAACTGCTGCCGGATCCGGCCACGCTGGGACCGAGAACGGTCGGCAAGACGAATATCGGGTGTATTTTTACCGGGATCAGGGATGGAAAATAGAGGTCTCTCTACATATATAATATCTGCGACCATCAGGAGTGCTACCGGGAGGTGGAGTCCCAGGCGATTTCCTACACGACGGGCGTTCCGGCGATGATAGGAGCTATGATGGTGGTGACCGGGCAGTGGAAACGACCAGGCGTGTTTACTACAGATGAGTTTGATCCGGATCCGTATATGGAAGCGCTGAACCGCTGTGGGCTGCCGTGGGTCGTGGAGGAAAATCCGGTACTGGTAGATTAGTTGAGAGCGCTGACCTAAGCGGAGCGCAGCGCATCAGGCGGCGCAGGATGGGCAAGTGATTTTGCGACAGTTTTTTAGCGGAAGAACAACAAAAAGTATGAGAATAGAAGAAATACCTACCCCCGCCTATGTGGTGGATGAGGGAAAGCTGATACAGAATCTTGAAATTTTAAAAGGTGTGCAGGAGCGCACCGGATGCCGGATCCTTCTCGCGCAGAAGGCATTTTCCATGTTCAGCGAATATCCGCTGATCGGGAAATACCTGGCCGGTACGACCGCGAGCGGTCTGTATGAAGCGCGGCTGGGGCATGAGGAGATGAAAAAGGAAAACCATATTTATTCTCCTGCCTACCATGAGAGCGAGATTGACGAGATTGCGGAAATCTGCGACCATGTGATATTTAACTCTTTTTCACAGCTTCGCAGATTCCGGGCGCGCTGCCGGAACAGAGCCAGCATAGGCCTGCGTATCAATCCGGAGTGCTCCACACAGGGAGAACTGGCGATCTATGATCCCTGCGCGGCGGGGTCGAGGCTCGGAATTACTCAGAGTGAATTTGTACGTGAGCTGCGGGAGGATCCGGGACTGCTGGAGGGCGTTGACGGCCTGCATTTTCATACGCTTTGCGAGCAGAATTCAGATGCGCTGGAGACGACACTGGAGGCGGTGGAACAGCGCTTCGGTTTTTGCCTGAAACGGATAAAATGGCTGAATCTGGGAGGCGGGCATCACATCACGCGGGAGGACTACGATATTCCGCGTCTGGAGCGCTGTATCCGGCGGATGCAGGATACTTACGGCGCAGAGATTTATCTGGAGCCGGGGGAGGCTGTCGCTCTGAACGCGGGCTATCTGGTGACGGAGGTCATGGATACGGTCAGAAACGGCCTTACCACCCTGATTCTCGACGCCTCGGCTGCGTGTCATATGCCGGACGTGCTGGAAATGCCGTACCGCCCGCCCCTGCGCGGCAGCGGCAGACCCGGAGAAAAGAAACATGATTACCGGCTGTCCTCCTGTACCTGTCTGGCGGGGGATATTATCGGCGATTATTCCTTCGACCGGGAAATCCGGTCGGGCGACCGATTGTATTTTGAGGATATGGCGATCTATTCCATGGTGAAAAACAATACGTTTAACGGGATGGCACTCCCATCCATCTGGGCAATGTCGCCCGGAGGGAAGTGCCGCCTGGTCAAAGGGTTCGATTATGAGGACTTCCGGGGGCGGCTGTCGTGAATCCGGCAGCGTGGCGCGAAGCGCATTTTTGCTCCGGTGAGAAGGGACGGTTCGATATGCGGATTTTACAGACATATCCTGCGATGGATGGCTTTCATATGCCCGCTGAATATGAGCCGCACCGCGGCTGTGTGATGATCTGGCCGGTGCGTCCGGGGTCATGGCCGGGCGGTGGACGAGCGGCGCAGCAAACGTTTGTGGAGATTGCCTGTGCTATCGCAAAAAGTGAAACCGTCTGGATGCTGGCGGCGCCAGACCAGATGCCGATGGTACGGGAAGCATTTCGCCGGAGCATTTGCAAAGGGAACGCTCCGGACAGAGAGGCAGCTTTGCGTAAGGGTGATTGCGGCAGACGTGTGGGGGAAAACATCCCGGACGTATGTGAGCCAGCCGGGCTGACCGATGTTCCCAATATTTATATACTTCCGATTGAGACGGATGACGCATGGGCGCGCGACATCGGTCCGACCTGTGTAACAGACCGGAAGGGAGAGGTACGCGGGATCGACTGGCAGTTTAACGCATGGGGCGGTACGGTTGATGGCTTATATGCGCACTGGGAGAAGGATAATTTTGCTGCCGGTGCAATCTGCAAAGCGCTTGGAATGGACTGCTACGACGCGCGGCACTTTGTGCTGGAGGGCGGCTCTATTCATTCAGACGGCGAAGGCACAGTGCTGGTGACCGAAGCCTGTCTTTTGAGTGCCGGGCGGAATCCGGGGCTTACAAAAGGGCAGATTGAAGACAGCTTAAAGCAATATCTTGGTGCACAGAAAATAATCTGGCTGCCGCGCGGGATCTGGCAGGATGAGACGAACGAGCACGTAGATAATGTCTGCGCGTTTGTCCGGCCCGGCGAGGTAGTGCTTGCGTGGACGGAGGATCCGCGCGACCCGCAGTGGGAATTAAGTAATGCGTCGCTTCAGGCTCTTGAGCGTGAGACGGATGCGCGGGGAAGAAGACTGACAGTGCATAAGCTGCCGATTCCCGCAAAACCGGTCTGTATCACAGAGGAGGAGCGGTCTGGCTTTGTCTTTGAGGAAGGCGAGGATATTCGCGAGACGGGAGAGCGCCTGGCGGCGAGCTATGTAAATTTCTATATCTCAAACGGAGCGGTGATCGTACCGCAGTTTGGGGATATTAATGATGCGTGTGCCGTGGAAATTCTGGGACGGCTTTTTCCGGAGCGGCAGGTGGTGCCGGTCTATGCCAGACCGATAATTGTCGGCGGGGGAAATATACACTGTATCACACAGCAGATCCCTGAGGGCATTTTTGCAGCCTGACGCAGCTTTCTGTGCTTTTTATACGGGCGCTGCAATGTGATCCACGATCCGGCAGGTGGCACAGTGTGTCGTTTTCTGATTACATATACATTTTGCCAGGCAGAAGGGGTATCGTCCGGCTGATCAGCAAACATTATGGCAGTTTATCCGATACGGAATGAGGTATAGTTATGAGGAAGGTAACAGTTGCCACAGTACAGATGCAGTGCAGCACAGTGGTTTCAGAGAACATCGGGAAAGCAGACCGGCTGGTTCGGAGGGCTGCAGGGCAGGGGGCAAATGTAATCCTGCTGCCGGAGCTTTTTGAGAGGCAGTATTTCTGTCAGGAGCGGCGTTATGAATATTATCGCTACGCAAGACCGCTGATGGAAAATGACGCGGTATTACATTTTCAGCAAACCGCAAAAGAGCTTGGCGTGGTGCTTCCCATCAGCTTTTATGAAAAGGACGGCTGCTCTCTTTACAATAGTATCGCTATGATTGACGCGGATGGGAGCGTGATGGGAGTTTATCGGAAAACGCATATCCCGGACGATCATTATTATCAGGAAAAATTTTATTTTACGCCGGGTAATACCGGATTTCGTGTATGGAAAACCCGTTTTGGAAAAGTGGGGGTCGGAATCTGCTGGGATCAGTGGTTTCCTGAAGCCGCCCGCTGCATGGCCCTTCAGGGAGCGGAACTGCTTCTTTATCCCACAGCGATCGGCAGCGAGCCAATTCTTGAATGTGACAGTATGCCGCATTGGCGGCGGTGTATGCAGGGACATGCCGGGAGCAATCTTATTCCGGTAGCCGCGGCTAACCGCATCGGCCTGGAAACCGTAGAGCCGGCAAAAGCAAATGGCGGCCAGCAATCCTCACTGCTGTTTTATGGTTCCTCTTTCATCACAGATGAAACCGGAGAAGTGGTAGCAGCCGCTTCCCGCGACCAGGAAGAAATTCTGACAGCCTCCTTTGACCTGGATGAGCTGGAAGACAACCGGATGAGCTGGGGGCTTTTCCGCGACCGCAGGCCGGAGACGTATGAAGCGATCAGTGGGAAATATGACAGAGATTTCACCTGGCGAGGGCTAAACGAGCACCACTGGCGCTCAGCAACGGCGCAGGTCTTAAAGCCGTGACAAAAGCTCTGCACTTACTTCAGCGACGCCGCACATCGTCATGATCAGGATCGGGCTCAGCTTTGTTTTACGCAGAAGAAGCAGAGCGACCGCGAAAAAGACAAGCATTCGTATCTGGAAATTTCCGGCGGAAAAATCCCAGGTTCCGTTTGAGAAGAAAGCAGTGGTCATAATTGTGACGCCTGCTTTGGCAATCAGAGCGACTGCGATTGCCCTGAGGACTGCGAGGACTCCCTGAATGAGTGAGAGCCTGCGGCAGCGGGTGTAGATCCATGCGAGCAGAGACACAAAGATACAGGATGGAAGGATACATCCAAGGGTGGCGACGATAGCACCGGGAAGCCCGGCCATCTGATTGCCGACAAATGTGGCCGCATTGAGGGCAATGGAACCGGGAGTCATTTCCGCGATGGAGATCAGATCCGTAAAAGCGCTCTGCGTCAGCCACTGGTGTTTATCTACGACCTGCTCCTGGATGAGAAGAATTGCCGCGTAACCGCCTCCGAAGCTCAGGGCTCCGATATGAAAGAAGCTCAGGAATAAAGAAAGGAAGATCATAGGGTATTTCTCCTCTTTGAAAAAAGTGTGCGGACAATTCCGAACAGCAGCGCCGCCAGGATAATCCAGATGGTGTTGATCTGAAAATAACAGCTGATGAAGAAGCTGAGAATCATCACGGTAATGTTGATCCAGTCTCTGGTTTTTACTATGGAGCGCCCCATGTCAAAGACGACCGAGGCGATGACAGCGGTCACACCCGCTCTCATTCCCCGGAGCAGCGCCGCGACATAGACATTTGCAGAGAATGCGGTGTAAAACGCGGAAATGACAGTAATAATCACCATTGGCGGGAGAATGGAGCCGAGCACAGAGGCCGCAATACCGGGAATTCCGGCGAGCTTATAGCCGACCACAATAGCGCCGTTTACCGCGACGGATCCGGGAGAGGCCTGAGCAATAGCGACCAGATCCAGCATTTCCTCTTCATCGATCCAGTGGTATTCATCTACGAATTTTTTTTTCAAAAGTGAGACAATCACATATCCCCCGCCGAATGTGAATGTGCTTAGATAAAGTGTGGAAAAAAAGAGCCTTTTCAGGATTTGCTTTTTTTCAGGTTTCATTTTGCTCTCCTCTTATCGGCCGCTGCAACTGCGGAACCGCCTGATACGCGAATCTCAGGTCTGACGACTAGTAGCCCGTATCGTAATTTCATGTTCTTACGATACGGCCTACTAGTTCAAGTCATACTCATTGACGAATCTTTTACAGTCAGTATAATCCGGATTGAAACATAATACAAATAGTATTATAATATGATTAATCATAATAAAAACATTATATGATTTAAGCGACAAAAGGCCGAATCTTATAATATTAGAGGTGAACGATTTGACACTGAGGAATCTTGAGATTTTTGTGACTGTTTATCGGGAAATGAGTATTACAAAGGCTGCGAGAAAGCTCCATCTGGCGCAGCCGGGCGTAAGCCTTGCGATCAAAGAGATGGAGGAGGAATATCGGGTCAGGCTGTTTGACCGGATTAATCGAAGGCTCTCCGCTACGGAAAAGGGAGATCAGATGTATGCCTATGCCACCCACATTCTGGAAATGGAAGAAGAGATGGAGAATGCCATGACGGCTCCTGATGTTCCGGTGAACCTTCGCCTGGGTGCCAGTATTACGATCGGGACCTTTCTTGTACCAAGGATTGTAAAGTGTTTTCGGGAGCGCTATCCGACAAGCCGGCTCCAGGTTACGATTCAGAATTCACAGCAGGTGATCCGTGCGGTGATACGGAATGAGCAGGATCTCGGTGTGGTGGAAGACCGGGCGGACAGCGATCAGCTAAGAGAGCTTCCTTTTATGAAAGACGAGCTTTGCTTTCTGTGCGGTGCGGATCATCCGCTGGCATCGAGAGAATCGGTAACGCTGGAAGAGATCTGCTGTTTTCCATTGTATCTGAGGGAAAAGGGGAGCGCCAGCCGGGAAATCACGGAGAATCTGCTGAGAACCTGTGCGGCAAAAGGGGAAATCCTGTGGGAGAGTGTGAGTAATGAAGCGCTGGCAGGGGCAATAAAAGAAAATCCGGGGATTACGGTACTGTCAGCGAGGCTGGTGGAAAAGGAGCTGAAGGAAGGGAGCATACAGATACTTCCTCTTCATCCGGATGCTTTTATGCGGAGCTTTTCACTGATTCATCACAGAAAAAAATATCTGACGGAGCCCATGCAATTTTTGATGGATTTATTCAAAAAGACAACACTGAACGGAGCGCGTTGGGATGAAAATATGAGTCATATTGACTAAAAAAAAGATAAAACAGAACAACTTTTGTGCGAAGTAACGATAACCGGACAACTTTTGAAGAAAAAGTAAAAAAATTGCTTTCTTTTGGAAAAGTCGTATGATATAGTGTTTTTGTCAGATATGAAACGAAACCTGAATAAAATGTAAAACTATTAAGACAACTTTGAAAGGAGAACGAGATGAAAAAGAGATTATTAGGAACTGGCATGGCGTTAGGACTTTCCGTCAGTATGCTTGCGGGTATGACGGTACAGGCGGCAGATACCTGGACAGTGACCTGCCCGTGGGCGGCGTCCGGAGTAGCCGCGATGGTGAACCAGCAGGCGGCTGCCATGTCAACGGACTATTCCGATGACATTATTCTGGTAGCGGACGCGGTGGCAGGCGATGCGGCTACGGTAAATTCGTGGATCGCAGACAATACGGCGGGAGATACTTCCCTGGTGTTCGCGGGGGAAGGGCTGTTTGCGGTAACGCCGCTTCTGGATGCGGCAAAGCTTCAGTTTACATATGATGATTTTGAGTATGTGGAGAACCTGTATTCCTCCATCTTCGTTCTGTCCGCCGACGCTTCCCTTGAGATTAACGGAATCGAAGACCTGCAGGCTTACGCGGAATCCGGTGAAACGATCAGTGTTGCTACAAACGGTGCGACAAGTTCAGAGGCGTTCCTGGCAGCAGCGCTGTTCGGCTCCATGGGAGCAGGCGATCAGCTGAAGCTGGTTCCGTATGAGTCCGCGGCGGAGGCTGCGCAGGCGGTGTCGAAGGGTGAGACAAGCTTTGCGGTTTCCCACCAGTCTCAGATCTATGAGGCGGCTGAGCAGGAAAATGTAACGATCGTCTGTGCGTTTGATGAGGACGCGCTGGAGAACGGACCGTTTGCAGGAGTCGAGGGCGTCGGCGCATATGGTTATCCGTATTTCCGCAACCGCTGCTTTATTATGGCTCCCGGAGGAACGGATGAGGATACCGTCACGGCTCTGAGGACTCTGTACGATGATATTCTCGCGGATGAGGAGATGGTCAGCTGGCTGCAGGATACGATGTATCTGGAAGCGGATCCGATGACAGAAGAGGACGTGCTGGCACATATTGAGAATGTATCGTCGATCGTAGAAGAATATATGGATATTGTAGTAGGATAATTGCGGTTCCGGCTTGTGTCCCATGTGGAGCAGGCCGGAATGAATGCGGCGACAGGGCTGCTGTGAAATTCCTCAGAGGGTGTTTTACGGCAGCTCTTTTACTGTAAGTACATGCGAAGGGAGGCTTACGAACCCTATGAGTGACTTAATGAACCGTGTAGACAGCTGGCTTGATGAGATCGGCGCCCGCCTGGAGAAAAAGGAGCTCACGATCCCGGTGAATCTGGTCGGCGGAATTCTGTTTTTGATATTTGCCGTGTTTATACTGGCAATTACGCCGTCGCAGGTCACGATATCGGAGAAGGATGTTGTGAATGGACGCGCATTTCCGAGCCTGCTGATGGGTGTGATTATCTTCTGCTGCGTGCTGTTGATCGGCAAGGAGGTGTTACTTCTGGTAAAAAAACAGCCGATGAGCACAAAAACGCTGAATCTGCTCGTGGAGGTAAAAGCGCTGCTGATTTTCCTGATTCTGCTGGTAACCTATCTGATCTGCCGGTACAGCGGACTGTTCGTGGCAGGGGCGATTTTCTGCAGCCTTGCGTTTCTTATCTTTTTCCGCTGCAAAAAACCGTCCTATTACGCAATCACACTGGCTTTTTCAGTCGGGATCTGGGCGGCGTTCCGTTTCCTGCTGAATGTCAGATTTTAAGAAAGGAGGAGGAAGCCTATGCTGCAATACATTGTTCCGGCGTCGGCGCTTTTGTTTACGCTGGAAAATATTCTGTGGATTAATCTGGGCGTTTTCATAGGTGCGGTGTTCGCGGCGATTCCGGGCCTGACCGTGATTCTCTGCGTGATCCTGTTCCTTCCTGTGACCTACCGCCTGAGCGCGATCCCAGGCATGATGTTTCTGCTCGGTATTTACTGTGCGGGCGGTTATGCGGGAAGTGTGTCCGCAATTCTGATCAATACGCCAGGGACGCCCCATGCGGCTGCGACGATGCTGGATGGATATCCGCTCTCACAGAAGGGGCGCACGAAGGCAGCCCTGAAAATTGCTCTGTACGCGTCGGTATTCGGAGGCGTTTTCTCCGCACTGATGCTTTTGTTTCTCGGACCGCAGGTGGCGCAGATCGCGGCACAGCTCGGAACGGCGGAATATTTTATGGTCTGCCTGTTTGGCCTGACGATTATCTCAGGAGTTTCCGGAAAAAGTATGATAAAAGGGATCATCTGTGCCTGCCTGGGTCTTTGGGTTTCCTGCATTGGCGCAGATCCGATGACCAGCTACGACCGCTATACGTTTGGAATCCAGAGGATGTATCTGGGTCTGGAGCTTTCTGTTTGCCTGATCGGTCTGTTTGCGCTTGTAGAAGTGATGTCAAGGGCGGAGGACAGCGGAAAGAGGCTGAAAATAGACACGCGAAAAATAAAGGATGACGGTGTGCTGACGCCGGACGAAAAGAAACGGATTCGTCTGCCGATCCTGATTTCCTCGATCATAGGCGTAGCGATTGGCATTATTCCCGGCACGGGAGCGTCGGAGGCCTCGTGGTTCAGCTACAATACCGCGAAAAATATGTCAAAGCATAAAGAGGAGTTCGGCCATGGTTCCGTGGAGGGGATTGCCGCAGCGGAATCCGCGAACAATGCGGTGACCGGGGCGACGCTGATCCCGCTGCTGACGCTGGGGATCCCCGGAGACGGCACTGTTGCGATCATGCTTTCAGCTCTGATGATCAATGGCCTGAATCCGGGCATTTCCCTGTTCACGACAGATGGAGATATCATGTACGCGATTATGCTGGGACTGATTCTGGTGAATCTTTTTATGCTGATCCAGGGCAGGCTTCTGACGCCGGTTTTTGCGAAGGTTGTGCGGATTCCCAGGGAAATCCTGACGCCGATCATTGTGATCTTTTGCTTTGCGGGCGCCTATTCCGTAAATAAAAACTATTTTGATGTGGCGGTGGCGCTCGTGTTCGCCGCGCTTGCGTGGGTTCTGCGCAAACTTGAAATGCCTGCTGTGCCGATCCTGATCGGTATGGTGCTGGGGAATATGGCAGAGACGAATTTCCGCAGAGCTCTGCTGCTTTCAGACGGGAATCCTTCTATTTTCTTCAGCAGCGTTTACTGCATTATTTTCCTGATTCTGATCGTTGTTGCCGTGTTTACAATTATTCGCAGCAAAAGAAAAGAAAAAACCGGGAATGATTAAGGAGGAGCAGATGGACAGAAAGAATATCGTATTTTATTTTAGTGATCAGCAGCGCGCGGATACCTGCGGCTGTTATGGGCAGCCTCTTGACATTACGCCGAACCTTGACCGCCTTGCAGGAGAGGGAGTGCGCTTTGCGAACGCGTTTTCACCTCAGCCGGTCTGCGGACCATGCCGCGCGCTGTTTCAGACCGGACGGTATCCGACCGAGACTGGCTGCTTTCGAAATAATATCATGCTGCCCGCAGATGTAAAGACGCTTGGGAATTATATGGAGGAAGCCGGGTATGAGACTGCTTATGTAGGGAAATGGCACCTGGCCAGTGACGGAGAGCTTGAAAAAGCGCCGAGAATCGATCACACTGTCACCCCGATTCCCAGGGAGCTGCGCGGCGGTTATACCGGATACTGGAGAGCTGCGGATGTGCTGGAGTTTACTTCGCATGGTTATGATGGATTTGTATTCGATGAAAATGACAATAAGATAGAATTCAAAGGCTATCGGGCCGACTGTATCAATGACATGGCGCTGGACTTCCTTGATGTGCGGGATAAGAGCCGACCGTTTTTCCTGACGGTTTCGCAGATTGAGCCGCATCATCAGAACGACCACGCGCATTATGAGGGACCGCATGGGTCAAAGGAAAAATATAAGGATTTTGTGCTGCCGGAGGATCTGGAGGCGTTAGGCGGCAATGCAGCGGAGGAATATCCGGACTACCTGGGGCAGTGTGCAAGTCTTGACGCAAATGTCGGACGCCTGATCGCGAAGCTGAAGGAAAAAGGAATTTATGAGGACACGGTAATTATCTATGCGTCCGATCACGGCTCGCATTTTATGACGAGGAACCGGGATGCGCATCTGAACGGCTATGACGATTATAAGCGTTCGGGACATGACGCGGCTCTGAAGGTTCCGCTGATCATTGCGGGAGGCGCTTATTCGGGCGGAAGGGTCGTGCAGGATCTGGTCAGCACGGAGAGCCTGCCAAAGACAATTCTTGCCCTCGCCGGAGTGGACGTTGGCGACGCGATGATCGGTGAAAATCTGCTGGATGTTGTGGAGGAGAAAAATCCGAACCGGGAGAACCAGGTGTTCGCGCAGATCTCTGAGAGCAGGGTCGGACGATGCATTCGCACTCCGCAGTTCCTCTACGCGGTATATGCGCCGGACGTAAATGGCGGTGAGGCCGCTGCTTCAGACATTTATGCCGACGATTATCTATACGATATGCGGACGGATCCATTTCAGCTGAACAACGTCGTCTCTGACGCTGCGTATGCCGGGATCAAAGACGATCTCCGGAAGAGGCTGCTTGCATGGATTGAGAAAGCGGAGGGCAGCCGCCCGGTGATCCGGGACTGAAACATGTCCCGATTCTCGTAGAGAACCGGGATGCAGGCCATGCCCCGATTCGCGCAAAGAACCGGGACTATAAATGCGCAGGGCTGCGTGAGATATTTTCCCGGCTGGCGCTTATGTCATAAGGGTCTGCGCTTCGCTTCGGTCGTTGAATATCTCGTTCGTTTTGTGGACGGGATGCCACCCGGCGAAGGCTAAACGTGTACCACTGGCACACAGCAACCGCGCAGACAGACAGGAAAAAAGAGAGTCCTTCTATCCGATCCGGGGAGGTGGAACCTGTGAGTGGAAGAAAAACAGAGCGTGTATATCAGTGGCTGCTGGAATACATTGATGAGCATAAGTTTTCCGGCAATCTGAAGCTTCCTTCCGAGAATTCCCTGAGCCGACGGCTTGACGTTGGCCGTGAGACTGTGCGGAACGCGCTCGCACGACTGGAAGCCGAAGAACTGATTTATAAAATCCGCGGAAGCGGTACCTATATTCGAAAAGAGACTGCGCTTTCGCGTGAACTGGATACGGGCAGCGCGGAGTGCAGGATCGGGCTGATCCTGCAGGGGCAGGATGGCAGTGCGAATGCCCGGCTGATTCAGGGGATAACGGATTGCCTGAAGGAGTCCTTCCCGGAGAAAAGAACGGATCTGAACATTTACCTGACAGATAATAAATTTTCGAATGAGAGACGCTGCCTGCAGAGCGTAATGGGGCAAAGGTTTCAGGGCTTTATCATCGACGGGGTGAAGGCAAGCCTGATCAATCCGAACCTGGACTGTTACCAGGCGATCTATGAAAAACAGATCCCGGTCATTTTTTATAACAATTATTATAAGGAACTGCCGTATCCGAGAGTAATCGTAGATAACAGGAAATGCGCGGATGAGCTGGTTCGGATGCTGGTGCAGGCCGGGCATACTCAGATCGCGGGAATATTTGTATACGATAATTTTCAGAGCGTCGAAAAATTTCAGGGCATGGTGAAGGCCATGAGAAAATATCAGGTGGAATTTCAGGACGATTATGTAAAATGGTGCGTTTCAAATGAGGCGCATCAGGACAGTTTTGTTCATTCCATTGACCGGTTTCTCCGGGGGCTTCCCCTGTGTACGGCAATTATCTGCTGCAATTATATGATCTACTGCCTTGTACGAAAAGCTCTTACTGTCAGGGGAAAACGTGTTCCGGATGACTACTCTCTTGTATGCTTTGACTATTCGGAGGATGCATGGGAAGAGGAGGGGATTACCTGCTCGATCAGTCAGAGCTATCTTACCGGGCAGAAGCTTGCGGCAAATCTGATGAAAATGATCGAGAGGCGGGAATGCGGCGGCGTGCGCTATTCCTGTCTTATGCAGCCAGAGATCTATGTCGGTACTTCTATCAAAAAAACTAGTGTGCCGTCTCAATCATGATTTTACTTATAGCACTGCCTATGTCGCCATCCGCTGTGTTGGTCTGCGTTCCACTTCGGTCCGCGCTAAACGAACGTCCACTGGACGTTCAGCGCCGTCAGTCGACGTAGCTTCTCCGCTGCCGCTCCGGTCGTTGCTAAACGGTCCTGCGTGCCAGTGGCACGCAGGACCGACCGAAACGGAGTGTAGACGCCACTGGCGCTCAGCAACGCTACGCCTCCTTCCTCCGCCTTGCGGAATGACGACATATTCAGCACTATAATTTAAAAAATGATTGAGACGGCACACTGGCGGTTTTCAGAAATCGGGAGGTTTTACATGAAATCACTGAGCCTTTTAGTGAAGCCTGCGTCCGGATTATGCAATATGAAATGCGACTATTGCTTTTATCGGGAAGAAATGTCTCAGATGAAGGGATTCCATCAGGAGATTATGAGCGATGCGATTATGGAGCTTCTGATCCAGAGAGCGTGTGAAAGTGCGGACGACTATCTGCAGTTTACATTTCAGGGCGGGGAGCCGACCCTGGCAGGGCCTGACTTTTACAGGAGGTTTACAGACCGGGTAAAAAAAATAAAAAAGAGAAGGCTTCAGGTCAGCTATTCTTTTCAGACCAACGGAATTCTGCTGGACGAAAACTGGCTTTCTTTTTTTCGCGAAAATCAGGTTCTGGTAGGGCTTTCTTTTGATGGGACAGCTGAGCTTCATGACAGATACAGACGGAACGCAAAAGGAGGCAGAACAGCGGGACAGGTGCTTGCCGCATGGGATCTTCTGCAAAAGGAAGGGATTGCCGCGAATCTTCTGTGCGTCGTGACAAAACAGGCCGCGAGGAAGCCGGAGCGTGTGTATCGTTTTATGCGTAAAATGGGAGCGGAGCATTTGCAGTTTATTCCATGTATGGACTTTCGGGAGGCCTGTTCGGTAAAACAGGACCTGAGCCCGTCCGCGGCGGATTATGCGTATTTTCTGAAGGGAGTGTTTGATCTCTGGTATCAGGAGTGGACGAGCGGTTATTATGTCAGCGTAAGACAGTTCGACGACTATATCTGCGCGCTTTCCGGTCGAAGCCCGTCTACCTGCAGTGCCTGCGGGGAATGCGGGGCATATCTGGTAGTTGAAAACGATGGGAGCGTGTATCCCTGCGATTTTTATGTGGAGGCGGAGCGACGCCTGGGAAATATAGCGGACTTTTCCCTGGAGGCGCTCAGAAAAGGAGAAAAAATGAAAGCATTTCTCAGTGAATCAGCGAAGGGAAGCCGCTGCAAAAAATGCCGTTTTTACAGGCTATGTAAAGGGGGCTGCAGGCACGACTACATTTCCGTGGACATCTCCGG
>JAJQIE010000347.1 GCA_021199395.1 Lachnospiraceae bacterium
TATGAGATATTCGTAGTTCATATGGTCTTCCTATACGGAAGGGGCGGCCGGGACTTGCCCGACCGCCCCAGTGGATTGCCTGAATGGGACTGTTTTAAGTATCAGGAGCTGAAAATCTGCATATTGGGTGTCGGCGTATTGTAGCAATAACCATATGCTTCAGCATCAGGATCCGTGTCATCATTGCATCCATACTGCATATTGTCGCCAACCCACATAATGATGTCATCGACAATGTACCCACATGTAGTCTTTGAGTAATGGTTGGTATGCCCAATAGCACCTTCACCACAGTTTGTAGCGATGGACTGATTCAGTGCAAAAGATTCAAATCGAATCATCGGCTTTTCATACTCTGCTTTCATAATCATTCATCTCCTCCCGCTGAACCAGCTGCGGATGGTGCTGAACAGGTTACTGAAGAGGGACTGCAGGCTGTTGGGCGCCTCGGTCTCCTCCGGCTCCTCCTCGGTGTCCTCCGTGGGGTTGTCAATGACCACGTCGTCTCCGTCCAGGTCCTCATAGGCGTCCCCGGTGTCCACAGCGCTGTCCTCATCCACGCCGGTGCCGGTGTAGGCCACCGTCTCCAGACTGTCGAAACTGGCGGCGTAGACCAGAATCTCGTCTACCTCCTCCGCGCTCAGCAGGGCGATGGCGGTTGTGTCTTCCTCTTCCACATCCTTACTTGTATCCACTGCCACAGCGCTGGTGGCGCGGAGCTTGGTGATGGACAGCAGGTTGCTGCCGGTGTTCTTCACCATGATGTAGCCGTTACTGGTCGGGGTGATCTCATAATACAGGTCGGTGGTGTGGCTGATGGTCAGTTCACTGGTGCCGGTGCCGTTGGTCACGGTTGCCTTGGTGCCAAGGCCGTCGGCAGACTTAAGACCAAGGTAGAAATGATCGTACTCGGTATTCACCTTAAAGGCGATGGACTGACCTGCTGCCAGGTAGACCTCATTCTCAGGGCCATAGTCTGTATAAGTGGCAATGTTTGTAGTGGTCTCGCCGGTTCCTTCCTCGGTGGGGATATTGTCGATGAAGACCACGCCGCCTGCGCCGTCATAGTCGGCGGTGAAGCTGTTGGCATCAATCAGGATATTACGAACCTCGGTAAATACGGCGTTCAGCTCATTGTCAGCTTTGTAGGCCTCATAGGAATCGCCGTCTTCTTCAGTCACAGTGCCCAGAGGGTTGTAGACCCGGACACCGTCCAGATAGTAAGTATAGTTGCCGTTAGTCGCATTTGTTGCGACCTTAATGGTCACGGTGTAGGTATCATATTCCAGGTCCTCGAAGCTAACGGTCGGGATCTGATAATAGGTGCCGGATACAGACTCGTTATCGCAGATGTACACCTTGGAAGTCGTGTTTCCTTCACTGGTGCCCTTTAGCGTCACTTTCACATTACCGGTATACATATCGGTGCGGCTGTAAATGTCCACGCCGGTGCCGGTGAAGGTGAAGGTGGCGGTGGCTCCGGCGGTGCCGCTTGCTGTTGCTGTACCATTGCTATAGGTGTCGTCGTTGCTCAGGCTTTCTTCCCAACCATAGGTATCGCCGTTTGCAGTCTCGGTATTGCTGCCTGTGCTGGTATTTCCGCTGACTACCGTCCAGTTGTCTTTACTGTACTCAATACCCACAGTGCCGGTGCTTGTTGTACCATCTGTAGAGGTCGTGATGAAGTCATCCTCATAGTACACGTTGTTGGCGGGGATGACGCTGACCTTGCTCCACAGGTTGCCGTTGCTGTTGGCCTCCAGATCGGTCACGGTGCTGTTGGTGGTCTGGCCGAAGACATAGAAGCTGTCATAGCCGTTCCAGCTCATGGTGGTGGGGGTGTAGGTCAGGGTGTTGCTGCTCAGAGAAGAAGTGCCGTAGGCCTGAGTCAAAGCGTTATCCGAGCTGGAAACACTCTTGTAAGTATCAACGATGCCGGTGACGCTCTTGTCCTGGTCAAGGTCGGTCAGAGTGGCGGTCTTGGCGTAGTCCAGAACGTAGAGCTTTTTGGTGATGATGGTGTCCGGCACGGGGAAATATGCGGCGGCAGTTTCAGCCGTTGCGTCGGCATAGATGCCGGAGGTGGCGGCGTTGGTGCTGACCGGATCACCGGTGGTCACATCCGTGGTGGGCAGAACGCCTTTGATGGTGACGCAAATCTTCTCGCCGGCGTGGCCGCTGGAGATGTAGTTCTTCGCATAGTCGAAGCCGGTGACGGAGACGGTGGTCTTGTCGTCGCTGATTTCGGCTTTCACACCTTCAGGGCTGGCGGTTTCAGCACCCCATGTAATAGTGGTGCCGTCGCTGGTGCCAGCAACCGTCTTAATGGTGACGGTGGAATCACTCGTCAGAGTGAAGCCGTCGGCCATGATGTCCTTCATCACGGAGTTCTCGTCAAGAGTGACGGTGGTGGAGGAGCTGGAGACGTCCTGAGAGATGGAGGTGAACACGCCAGACAAGGCGTCTGCGGTGTCAGCCGTCAGATAGTAGCTGCTGGACGTGCGGTCGAAATTTGCGGTGATTTTGTAGCCGGAGATAGAACCCAAAAAATACTCGCCAGGATTATAAGAGCCGCTCTCCAGCCCGACGCTGGTCGCTCCGGCAAAGTTGCTCGACAGATAGTTCAGGAAGCGGTTGCCCGCTGCTGCGTCTACCCAGCCAATCGTGTCACTGCTCACAAATCCGGAAGCGCCCCAAACGCTGCCTACGGTGCCGTCGCAATCCACATCGTCATAGTAGCCATAATCTGCCTTTTCACCATACAGCTGCTCCGGGTCTGCGCCGTTGAAGATACCGACGGTGTAAATCGTCACACCGGAATCCTTCATTGTCTTTGCAGTCGCAATTGCGCTGTCAGCGACGCTTGTGCTAAACTCAGAGCTTGTGGTGGGCACGCCGTCGGTAAAGACGATCACGACGGCCTGGCGCTCAGTGTTCTCGCCGGTGTAATTGCTGTTGGTAATCAGGCTCTGCGCCTGGGTCATACCGGCGGCCACGTTGGTCGCGCCGCTGGGCGAATCCGGCAATCCGCTAACAGCGGACTGCAGGGTGTTTTTTCCCGATGCATCAACCGTTGTCCAGCCCTGAAGGGTGCTGGCACTGGAGCCGAAGGTGACGATTGCCATCCGGTGGTCCGCCTCGTCGGAATACTTGTCAGCGACCTGACCGATAAAGCTATTCACTGCCTGCTTCATGGCGTACTGGCGGCGCTCGCTATTTGTGCTGGGGGAGCTGCCGCTAAAGTTATAGGCCATGGAGCCGGACTGGTCCAGCACCAGAACAATGTCCAGGGGGACGTTCGTCTCAACCGTGGTGGTAGTGGTCTCGCCGGTGGCGTAGGCCTCCAGGTCGATGGTGTAGGTACCGTCGTTTTCCAGCGTCGCCGTCTTGCTCAGCTCGATGCCGCTGGTGGTGGTCTCGCCGGTGTCGCCGTCCGCCAATGCCGTGGCGGGCAGCAGGGTCAAGAGCATGGCCAGAGACAGTGCCGCTGTCAGAATTCGTCGCGGAATTCTCTTTCTCATGGTTTCCTTCCTCCTAAAAAAGATTATAATATTA
>JAJQIE010000167.1 GCA_021199395.1 Lachnospiraceae bacterium
CTGTCAGGACACCGTTATGGCTGTGGATTTCCAGACCGTCAAAAAATTTGACATAGACATCCGCACGCTCTGGCAGAGGTTCGGCAATCCGGTTCTCTTTTAAAAGTTGCGTCAGGAATTTTTCATTGATCTCTGCAACAGATACATAGGAAAGCACCTGCAGAAGACCAATTTTATCCGTATATCGGCGGGGATTGACTACGGCCACCAGACCGGAATGTATCTTGTGATAAGGGACGGCAATAAACGAATGTATGCCGCCTTGCTCCAGACGTTTATACTCTATGCTGTCTGCTGGAAAGAGCTTCCCAATGTCAGGGATGACAATGGCCTGATCCTGTTCGATTGTCTGCAGGAACATCGGATATTTTTCCAGATAAATCGGGTCACTCCCGCAGACCGGTGGAACGCCTTCACGGGTGAGTTCATGCATGTAATTCCCGGCGACCTGCAGGTCGACATCGGTGTTCGTCATGATTACGTTGTCGGCGTCGTAAAACTCTAAGGTGGTCTGCAGTGCATCGTTGCTGATGAGGTCAAAATCATGACCGCCGCGCAGCTTCGCTTCCAGTGAGGTGACGGTGTTGGTGAAGCTGATCCCATAGATACAGGCAGCTTTCATCTCGTCACTCATATCTGCATTAGACAGGATTTCTTCAATCCGTTCTACTTCCTCAATTTCCATTTTTCCTCCTTTAATACAAGAAGATGCGATTCCCATGTAAAAACATGTTCCGCACCTTCAGGATTTTCCGTTCTTTTTGTTTTGCCGCTTGAAGATTTCAAGATAGCTCTTTTGATCTTCAATATCCAGCTTCCGGCACTCTTCGCACAACTGGCGTGTCACTGTCGGGTAGGGTAGTTCTGTGTCGAAGAAGTCCCGTGGTGTCACCTCCAGATATTCCATTGTTGCGAAAAGCCTGTCGTAAGGTATACTTTGCTTTCCAATGTAGACATCGCTGAAATAGCCTTTCCCATATCCCATCTCTCTGCTCATCTTTGTAGCTGAGATGCCCTTCTGCGTCATCAGGAGGGCGATGCGTTCCCGTATGAACTTCTCGTCAAATTTCGGACTTTGTTTAGCCATAGCAGTCACTCCTTTTCATAAATTTTACCTAATTATGAAGGAGGACCATCCTGATAACAGCCACGAAAATAGTGGGATACGACGGAAGATGCCCAGTATTTTTTCTTCCAATGGAAAATACCAAGCTGAAAAGAAAAAATCTGGATGTGGGAAACTTTTTTTCGGAATTTGTGTCGATTTTGCTCCTGCCAACGGTAATAGTCAGGAGCGCAAATGACAGCATAACTGTGCCAGAGGCAAATCCGCGGAGCGGATAGATGAGGCCCCGCAGGGGGTGAATCTGAGAGATTCAGTAGCTAAGAGCAAGTATCGGCTTGTAATACATCCGTGTCATACACGGAATGTAATACACAGGGAAAACCCTCCCTGTCACCGCCTACTTGTTGGGGATTACGATTCCCCAAACCCTCGTGAAAAGCGCAGGGGCGCTTTGCCGTTCTGTGCCGGGGGATGAAGGGCTTGTGCCTTATCTCCGTTCAGAATGGCAGATTGATTTTCAGCACTGGCACTGAAAATGTCGCTGTCTTTGCCCTGCAAGAATATCGACAGAAAGGACTATTATAATAATGAAGCGAAAGAAAAAATATAATCCGGAAAACCGGAACCATGTGATCACAGTTCGCATGAACGATGAGGAGTGGAAATCGTTCCAATCCAAACTGGAGCAGACGGAGACAAGCCAGTCAGATTTTATCCGTCAGGCCATCACGACAGCGAAGGTTCATGTTGTGTTGCGCCCAGTCTATGACAGTGATGTGCTGAACCAAATCGCAGCGGAGTATGGGAAAATCGGGAGCAATATCAACCAGATTGCAAAGCATCTGAACAAGGGAAATCCCATGACTGCCAGCCTCCAGAAAAGCTTGAACCACTGCATCGCTGACCTCAATTTCCTGAAAGCGCAGATCGAGAAAATGGCGGGAGAAATGTAATGGCGATCATCAAGCATATTGCCAGCAAAAATCAGGACTACACGGCGGCTGAACGCTACCTGGTTTTTGAACACAATGAAAAGACCGGCAAGCTGATTCTGGATGCAGAAGGCTACCCGGTGCAGAGAAAAAATTATATCCTGGACGGCATCAACTGTGACCCTGGGGCCTTTGCAGCCGAGTGTCGAAATACGAACCGAGCCTTTAAGAAAAACGGCAGGAAAGAGGATATAAAGACCCATCATTACATTATCAGTTTTGACCCGCAGGATAGAGAGCTGGGGCTGACGCTGGAACGTGCGCAGGAACTGTGTCTGGAATTTGCCCGGACTCATTTTCCGGGGCATCAGATGTTGGTCTGCGCCCATGAAGATGGGCAGAATGGGACCGGGAATATCCATGTCCATATTGTGCTGAACAGTGTTCGGAAATTGGATACGGAGCCGCTGCCTTATAAGCAGAAGAAGTATGATTGCAAAGCAGGGTACAAGCACAACTGCACCAAGGATCTGATGAAGTTTCTACGGGCAGACGTGATGAAGATGTGCCAGTGTGCAGGACTGCACCAAGTGGATTTGTTTCAATCTGACCGCAGGGTCACTGACCGGGAATACCGTGCTGCACAGCAGGGTCAAGCTGAGCTTGACCAGAAAAATGCAGAACATTTGTCTGCCGGTGAGCCAATAAAGCAGACGAAATTTGAGACAGAGAAAGAGAGGATTCGTCAGGCAATTTTAAGCGCCGCCGCAGAGAGCCAGTCTGTTGCTGAGTTTCGTAAAATTCTAATGGAGAACTATCAGATACAGGTGAAGGAGAGCAGGGGTCGGTGGAGTTACATTCCGTCAGGCCGAGAGCGTGGCATCACGTCCAGAAATTTGGGGGATGCCTTTGGAAAAGAGGCCATAGAACGAACCATCTTTGAAAACAGGAGAAGGGCTGCGGAACAGACAGCAACACATGAACCATTCAGGGAGGGAGCGTTGCCTTCTGGTTCCACTAAGTCGGAAACAAATCATCCTGCGGAAGACACAGGTCTGTCTCATGTCGCAGCTATATTAGAGGGCGAAAACATCGGAAAAATGATCGACTTGTCGAAAGCAGGAGACAGCGAAGCTTATGCCCAGTGGATCAAGGTTTACAATCTGCAGGAGCAGGCGAAAACTTTCAATTTCATGTCGGAACATGGGCTGCTTTCTGGCGGCGAATTGGATGAGGAATATGCTAGTCTGACAGAACGGTTCCGCAACATCAGAGCAGCCATGAAGGAGACAGAGGGAGAAATCAAAGATCGGAACAAAAAGCTGCGCCTTCTGGGACAATATTATAAAGGAAAGTCTGTGCATCGGGAATACGTAAAAGGCGGTAAAAAGGAAAAATTCAAAAAGGAACATCAGGCGGAGCTTACGCTGTATGAAACTGCGAGCAAAGTACTGAGGGAGATTTTTGGCGATGCGAAGCTGCCAAACTTGGCGGATTTGAAGGCAGAAAAAGCGGCTCTGCAGGCACAGAAAGACGCTCAGTATGCAGAGTTCA
>JAJQIE010000112.1 GCA_021199395.1 Lachnospiraceae bacterium
CCGGGCGGATTCCGGACTTTCACCGGTTAGAAACGTGCGCCGCCAGGCGCACCGTATAAAAGGAGCATGGAACGCTTTTGTCCCATGCTCCTTTCACGTATCAGTCCTCTTTCGCTTATCCGGATATATCCCAGACAAAACTCTCCGCCACCTTCTGCCCGCTCTCCTGCGGCGTATCCTGATCCTGCGCCTGTGCCTGCTCCGCTTCCGCACGGTATTCCTTTACCTGTACGCAAAAGCACCGATAATCTCCGACAACATAATTGTAAATATTCCGGTAATCCTCCGACGAATCATCTACCAGCACAATATAGAGATAATCCATCGAGAGCGTGTAAACCGCACTGGTGCTGATCTGCGCGTCTACATTGCTGTAAATCAGATTGTTTGTAAGCATATCGCGCAGCTGCTCATATTCCTGCCGGGAATAGTTCGTGTCCAGATAGCTGCAGGATATCGTGGAGCTCTCCTCCTTGGCCGCACCGGAGCCCTGTACATAAACAGTGATCCCATCCGTACTCTGGTCGGCATCCTCAGACCATCCCTCCGCCATCGTATAAGTGCCGGTGAGGGTACTCTCCGTCTCTTCCGGAACAGCAGTCTCCGAAGTCACATCCTCTGAATCCGCACTTATCAGTACAACGGCATCCTCCGCCTGCACGGTCATCCCGGAGAGTCGTCCGCCGCAGAGGAAAAACAGAAGCAGAACAGCAGCCCTTGCAGCCATGTATTTCGCTCCTGGCAATGTGCCTGTCTTCATCCCTTCATCTCCCTTGAAGCATATTTATCTTTATTCGTAACTGTTCAGTACCTTCACAGTTGCGAGCACAAATCCATGCAAAATTCGCTTTCAGCGAATGGATTTGTGCTTTGCATCATGTTCATACGTACCTCGCAGCAAGTGCGAGGTACTGTCCTGAATAGTTACCTTTATTCAGTATAATAGCATATCCATGCTTTGTCACGGAAAGGTTTTCTTAATTTTAGGGAACATTTTAAAGAGAATACCATACAATAAAGATGAGAGGGACGAATGCTGAAAAGCAGTTCCGGAATGTCCGCTCAGAGAAAGGAAGCAGTCGCTATGAAAGAATCCCTCCCGCCCCCTGACACGCCGATCCGATATGGCGGTCTTCGTCAGAAAGAGGTCATCAATGCCTGTACCTGCCGGACGCTTGGCTGCATCAGCGACCTGGAGATTGATCCAAAGAGCGGCCGCATTTTATCCCTGATCGTTCCCGGACAGGGAAAGCTGTGCTGGTTCCTTGGCAGAGACTGTGATTACGTAATCCCCTGGCACTGTATTGTCCAGATTGGCGCGGATATCGTCCTCGTCGAAGTCGATGAGGACAGCATCCGCAGAAAATGTCTCTGATCATCTCCCTCATGCTCCCAGATAATTTCTCATCGACTTTAGCGCATTCTTTTCGAGGCGGCTCACCTGTGCCTGGGAGATACCGATCTCCTCCGCGACCTCCATCTGTGTGCGTCCCTCATAAAACCGCAGCTCAATAATATGCTTTTCCCGCTCCGACAGGCGCTCCATCGCTTCTCTCAGAGAAATCACCTCGACCCAGTTTTCCTCCCGGTTTTTCCTGTCGCTGATCTGATCCATAACATAAAGAGTGTCCCCGCCTTCTGTGTAAACCGGATCATACAGACTAACCGGGCTCTGGATCGCGTCCAGCGCATAGACAATGTCCTCCTTCGAAACACCGATTTCCTCCGCGATCTCATTCACCGTCGGCTCCCGCAGGTTCTGCCTGGTATAGCTTTCTTTTGCGTAAATCGCTTTGTAGGCGGTATCCCTGAGCGAGCGGCTGACCCGTATCGAATTGTTGTCTCTCAGATAGCGGCGGATCTCGCCAATGATCATCGGGACAGCGTAGGTTGAAAATTTTACATTCTGTTCTGTATCAAAATTGTCGATCGCTTTCATCAGGCCGATGCATCCGATCTGAAAAAGGTCGTCTACATTTTCATTGCTGTTCGAAAATCGCTTTATCACGCTGAGAACCAGTCTCAGGTTTCCCTTGATATACAGCTCCCGCGCATTCTCATCTCCTTTCCGGATCCGCTCAAACAGAAACTCTTTTTCCTCATTTGTCAGGATCGGGAGACGGGAAGTGTTGACGCCGCATATTTCTACCTTGGTAAATGCCATGTGAATCATCCTCCTGATTATTGTCAGGGAACTGTGTGATCCTCTGATATCCCTGATAAAATGATTCACTTTTTGCGGCCTGACTATTCGCCCGCGGATAAAATAAAAAAAGTTTTTAGCCTTGACATATTTAAGAGCAAATGTTTTTCTACTGGAAACGCACAATCTCACATCGCAGTCTTTTTATAATGCGTTTTTCAAGTCTTGATATATAGGACTGCGAGATACCGAGCAGATCGGCTACCTCCTTCTGGGTTTTTTCCTCGCCGTCCTTCGTGTCGATCCCATAGCGAAGCTGGACAATCGTCTGTTCACGCTTCGACAGCTTGCTGATTGCCTTCTGGAGCACTTTATACTCAGCCTCCGTCTCCATATCGCGCGAAATTACATCCTCATCCGTTCCCAGTATATCAGACAGCAAAAGCTCATTTCCATCCCAGTCCAGATTCAGAGGCTCCTCGATCGATACCTCCATTTTCGTCTTGCTGTTCCGCCTCAGATACATCAGTATCTCGTTTTCAATGCAGCGGGAGGCATACGTGGCCAGCTTGATTTTCCGTTCCGGGTTAAATGTATTGATGCCCTTAATCAGCCCAATTGTGCCGATGGATATTAAATCCTCCACTCCCACCCCCGTATTGTCAAATTTTTTCGCTATGTACACAACAAGTCTCAGATTGTGTTCAATCAGTTCGCTCTTCGCTTTCGCGTCGCCTTCCCTGCCCAGCTTTGCTAACAGCTCTTTTTCCTCATCCAGCTCCAGCGGAGGCGGCAGCACCTCCGTGCCTCCGATGTAATGGCTGTCGCGCGGATGCGGGAAAAACACATCCCCAAAGCCGGCTGCCATTTTAAACTGAAAACGCTGCGGAACCGCAATTTTTACCACCATAAATCAGCTCCTTTTGAATTATATTTTTAAGGCGCGTGTTCAGGATGCAGGATCACCTGATATTCCTTCCCGGCACTCACTTTTCCATCATACAGGGCAATCACCGGTCGTCGGACCTCTCTGCTGCCCCGACGCATCGTCACACTCATTTCGTCAAGGGTGACGCCCCGCAGCCATCCCTTTCCGGTACCCAGGCTGTGAAAGGGAATCAGACAGAAGCCCTGTCGCTTCTCCCATTCCGGGCCAAGCAGAGGCTTCAGCGTCTCCTCATCCGCAATACTGACCGGGCGTCCCGTTATCGGCTCAGCCAGCTGGTTCCCTGTATCCAGAAGGCCTGCCAGCGTGAGGCTTTTCCCCTCACAGGTAAGCTTCACAACCGCGCTGTTGTCCGTCTGTCTGCCTCTGCGGTACAGATAACGCAATCCCATACAGCTCAGCACAAACGCCAGACAAACCGCCGCCATAAAAGGCAAAGGGAGCAGAGCCA
>JAJQIE010000222.1 GCA_021199395.1 Lachnospiraceae bacterium
GCTCACCCCGGCGGCCTTAATCGCGATTGGCGCGTGCTCTCTGGATGAACCGCAGCCGAAGTTTTTGTTCGCCACGATGATGTCTCCTTTTTGAACCTTATGGATAAAGTCTTTGTCAATATCCTCCATACAGTGCGTCGCAAGCTCCGCCGGATCGGAGGAATTCAGATAGCGCGCCGGAATGATGACATCGGTATCCACGTTATCTCCATATTTAAACACTCTTCCTTCTGCTTTCATGCCTCTTCCCCCCTTACTAACATTTCCGGAGACGATATTTTTCCGGTCACCGCGCTCGCGGCTGCCACTGCCGGGCTGGCAAGATACACTTCCGAGCCTACATGTCCCATCCGTCCGACAAAATTGCGGTTCGTTGTCGATACACAGCGCTCTTTATCCGCCAGAATGCCCATATAGCCCCCCAGACATGGTCCGCAGGTCGGCGTACTGACGACCGCTCCCGCCTCAATAAATGTCTTCAGAAGGCCTTCTTCCATTGCCTGCAGGTAGACAGACTGCGTAGCGGGAATCACAATACAGCGCAGATTTTTCTTCACCTTGTGTCCCTTCAGGATGTCTGCCGCGATACGGAGATCGCTGATCCGGCCATTTGTACAGGAGCCGATCACCACCTGATCTATTGCGATTTCATCCTCAATCTCATCAACCGTCTTTGTGTTTTCAGGAAGATGCGGGAAAGAAACCGTCGGACGAAGTGTGCCAAGATCAATCGTATATTCTCCGTCATACACAGCATCCTCGTCCGCCTCATAGATACGGTACTCACGCTTCGAATGCTCCTTCATATAAGCAATCGCAACGTCATCTACCGGGAAAATACCATTTTTGCCGCCTGCCTCAATTGCCATGTTCGCGATAGTAAAGCGGTCGTCCATAGTCAGATAACGAATGCCATCCCCAACAAATTCCATTGACTTATAAAGCGCACCGTCTACGCCAATCATTCCGATAATATGAAGAATGATATCCTTTCCGCTGATCCATTTTGCCGGCTTTCCGGTCAGGTTGAAGCGGAGCGCGGGCGGAACCTTAAACCATGCCTTTCCCGTCGCCATGCCCGCCGCCATATCTGTGCTGCCGACACCTGTAGAAAACGCGCCCAGCGCACCATATGTACAGGTATGCGAATCGGCACCGATGATCACATCGCCGGCAACTGTCAGCCCCTGCTCCGGAAGCAGCGCATGCTCAATCCCCATCTGTCCCACATCAAAATAATTTGTAATATCATGCTTACAGGCAAATTCTCTCACACATTTGCAGTGCTCTGCCGATTTAATATCCTTGTTTGGTATAAAATGATCCATAACCAGAGCAATCTTGTCCTTATCAAATACTCTGTCCTCACGGAACCTGTCCATTTCATGAATCGCCACCGGCGACGTGATATCATTGCCAAGCACCAGATCCAGCTGCGCCTCAATAAGCTGCCCTGGTTCCACGTAGTCCAGGCCCGCTGCGGCGGCCAGAATCTTCTGCGTCATTGTCATTCCCATTCAAATACTCCTCCTTATTTTCTGTAGCGGCCATATATCAGCAGACAGAGGAATGCTTTGCTCCCTCTATCCGTTGCTGTGCCAGGCGCGAGCAGCAAAGCTACTAAATTCTGCTCGCGCCTGTGTACATAAAAAGGAGCTGTAGTCCCTTACAGCTCCTCCATCCAGTATTTATTGCAAATGCACCGGAGCTTATCAGTTATTAATCAGCTTATCCTCATCACTCCAGCTGTACAGTTTGCGAACCTCCTTGCCCACTACCTCAGACGGATGCTCCGCGGCTTTCTTACGCATCGCCTTGAAATGTACCTGGCCGCCCGCAGAAGACATATCCAGAAGGAATTCCTTCGCAAAGGAACCATCCTGAATATCTGACAGGATCTTCTTCATTGCTTTCTTTGTGTCCTCTGTAATAATCTTCGGGCCAGTCACATAGTCGCCATATTCAGCGGTATTGGAAATCGAATAGCGCATTCCCTCGAAGCCGGACTGATAAATCAGATCTACGATCAGTTTCATCTCATGAATACACTCAAAATACGCGTTTCTCGGATCGTAGCCCGCTTCAACCAGCGTATCAAAGCCCGCCTGCATCAGCGCGCATACGCCGCCGCAGAGTACAGCCTGCTCGCCAAAGAGATCCGTCTCCGTCTCTGTGCGGAACGTCGTCTCCAGAACACCTGCTCTCGCGCCGCCGATCGCCAGCGCGTATGCAAGCGCAAGATCCAGGGCTTTGCCGGTCGCGTCCTGCTCTACCGCTACCAGACACGGAACACCCTTACCCGCCTGATACTCGCTGCGAACCGTATGTCCCGGTCCCTTAGGAGCGATCATCGTCACATCCACATAGGACGGCGGGACGATACATCCGAAATGAATGTTAAAGCCATGCGCGAACATCAGCATATTGCCTTCCTCAAGGTTCGGTTCGATGTCCTTTTTGTACATCGCGGCCTGCTTCTCATCATTAATCAGAATCATAATGATATCCGCCTTCTTTGCCGCTTCCGCCGCGGTGTATACTTCGAAGCCCTGCTCTACTGCCTTATTCCAGGAGCGGCTGCCCTCATACAGACCGATAATTACATGACATCCGGACTCTTTCGCATTCAGCGCATGCGCGTGACCCTGGCTGCCGTAGCCGATAATCGCAATTGTCTTTCCCTCCAGAAGAGAGAGATTGCAGTCCTTTTGATAAAAAATTCTTGCTGCCATTTTCGTTTCCTCACATTCCTGTAAAATATTTTTCGAGCCACACCTGAAGATGTGGTCCATATATGATCAGAGGTCGCCCTCTATCAATCTTATAAATACCGCACATCATCAGAGCCTCTCGAAAGCCCTGTGATCCCCGTCCGCGCAAGCTCCAGAATCTCATGCCCTTCCAGGAGGCGGAGAAATGCATCCAGCTTTGACTGCTGGCCGGTGAGCTCAATGATCAGAGAATCCGCGCCCACATCAACGACTCTGCCGCGGAATACGTTCGCCATCGTAATAATATCCTGGCGCTCATGTACGTCTACGCGAACCTTCACCAGAATCAGCTCGCGGCAGACACTGGCCTCCCCTTCCAGAATCTTGATATCCACCACATCGATCAGCTTCGCAAGCTGCTTTGTGATCTGATCGAGCGTCTGCTCGTCCCCGCTCGCCACTATCGTCATCCGCGAATAGCGGGGATCTGTCGTCTCGCCGACCGTCAGACTGTCGATATTATAACCGCGGCGGCTGAATAATCCCGCTACACGGCTGAGTACGCCAGACGTATTGTCTACCAGTAATGATAACACTCTTTTCTTCATCTCATCTGCTCCTGTATATTCATAAAAGTAAAAAACATTCTCACGGCAAATACTCCGTGCAGACGGTCAGTCCAGACCCAGTCCGGTAAGGATACCGCTTGCGATCGCCTTCGCGAACTTTGATTTGTTTTTATTGTAGAATGTCATATCATCCTTATCGTCCACAAACGCGGTTTCCAGCAATCCATAGGAAACGCAGGCGGCATAGCCCAGATTCATA
>JAJQIE010000006.1 GCA_021199395.1 Lachnospiraceae bacterium
CTGCATGTCCGTATAGCCCTGACAAAAGGGCAGTTCAGCAAATACATATTACGAAAGGCAAAGGAGCTCGGACTGCTGCCTGGACAGCCGCATATTCTGGAATATCTGGAGACGAATGACGGCTGTTCTCAGTCGGAGATCTGCGAGGCGTGGGATCTGGATAAATCAACGGTTTCCGGTCTGGCAGAACGTATGGAGCGGGATGGGCTGATTTTTGTCGAAAAAGAGGAGAAAGACCGGCGCAGGAAAAAACTGTTTCTTACGCCGAAAGGGCGGGAGCTCTGCGGACGGATGAATCAGTATATGACGCAGCTGGATCAGATGGCCTTTGAGGGCATTCCAAAAGAGGAACAGGCGCAGTTTATGAAAACCCTGCTGCAAATCTATAACAATTTGAAAGAGGCAGAAAAAAATGGAAAAGAACAGGCTAAGACAGACTTTATCTGAAACTGACCAGCCAGAGCGGGCAGAAGTAAAACAGGAAAAATCAAAGCGGGCAGAACCGGGACAGAACAAAATGGCTGTAATGCCGATGAAAAAGCTGTTGCTGACGATGTCTGTGCCGCTGATGCTTTCCCTGCTGGTACAGTCCCTTTACAATATTGTCGACAGTATCTTTGTCTCCAGATACAGTGAGCAGGCGTTGACGGCTACCTCGCTTGTCTATGCGGTGCAGTTTCTGATGATCGCGGTAGGCGTCGGCACGAATGTCGGACTGAATGCTTTATTATCCCAGCGCGTCGGAGCAAAAAAGAATGCGGAAGCCTGCAGCGCTGCGACTACGGGACTGCTGATCAATCTGGCATCAGCATTGATCTTTTCACTGGTTGGAATCTTTTTTTCTGATCCGATCGCATCGCTTATGACAAAGGATCCGGAGCTCAAAGAACTCTGTGTCCAGTATATGCAGGTCTGTGTCGTATTTTGCTATGGGACATTCCTTCAGACCTATGGGCAGCGACTGCTGCAGGCGGTAGGTGATACCGTTTTGAGCATGATTTCGCTGATTTCGGGAGCGATTATCAATATTATTCTGGATCCAATCATGATTTTCGGGCTTCTCGGCTGCCCCCGGATGGGGATTCGCGGCGCGGCTGTCGCAACGGTGATCGGTCAGTGTGTGGGAGCTGTAGTAGCGCTTGTACTGAATAAAACCAGGAATCCGGTTATTCATGTAAAGCTTGCCGGATATCGTTTAAACCTGTCAGACGTAAAAGCGATTTACCGCGTCGGTATGCCGACCATCGTGATGCAGGCGATCGGAAGCGTCATGACCTTTGCTGTAAACGGGGTGCTGATGTCTGTCTCAACGACGGCGGTTGCCTTCTTCGGTGTCTATTACAAGCTGCAGAATTTCCTGATGATGCCGATGAACGGGCTCGGCCAGGCAACGATTCCGATTGTCGGATATAATTTCGGAGCGGGCAGAAAGGATCGCATTCGTGAAGCATGGCGCTGCGTCGTCCCCGCTGGAATAGTGATGGCGCTGGTCGGTACGATTATTTTCCTTGCGTTTCCAAGATTTCTGCTCGGCCTGTTTGCGGCGAGTGAGGAAATGCTGGCGATTGGAATACCGGCTCTGCGGATAATTTCCGTGACCTTTGTATTTGCGACACTGACCATTATCTTTGGTTATTTCGCGTCCGGGCTTGGGAATGGTGTCATCAATATGGTCGGAGGCGCGATCCGCCAGCTGGTCGTTCTGGTACCGCTGGTATGGCTGTTTACCACTTATCTGGGGATTTCCAGCACATGGTACGCCATGTGGATTTCCGAAACGCTGGCTTTTGCGTACAGCTATCTGAGTATTCGGCGCGAATTAAAGAAAAAGGCGGGATTTTAGGCGGAAAAGCGGTTGAATTTACCGAAAGGGTTCTTTATAATGGCTTCATAAAATTTTCGCGAAGGAGGACCCGCCGTGAAGCATTTTAACACAACCGCGATCTGTTTCCCGGAGAAGCATTATATGGTCGACACGTCAGGGCGCATCCGGCAGATTGTGGAGGAGTTGATCGAACAAAATAAATATTTTACGATCAATCGAGCCAGACAATATGGAAAAACCACGATTCTTTCCGGATTAAAGGCAGCCCTGAAGGATACGTACTATGTGGTCAAAATTTCGTTTGAGGGGCTTGGTGAAGCTGCGAAAACAGAGAACGGTTTTGTGAAAACATTTGTCGGGGAAGTGGGCGCGCAGCTGAAGCTCACCTTTATACAGGAATCTGTACTTTCCGAATGGAACGCTCCATTTCCTGAGAATATGATTTTCTTTGAGCATTCTCCAGTACATCAAAGTCTGCCTGAGAAGGACTCTCTTTTGATGCCGGATTTTGCATACACTCTTGAGTGTGCTTCCATCACAGCGCTGAGCCGGCGCATCACGGAATTGTGTACAAAAAGTGACCGTGAAATCATCCTGATGATTGATGAAGTGGACGCGGTATCGAATAATGAGCTTTTTCTGAATTTCCTTGGAATGCTCCGAAAAAAATACATCAGTGCAACGGAAGGGGAGGACGCTACATTTAAAAGTGTCATTCTGGCAGGTGTCTATGATATTAAGAACGTCCAGATGAAGCTGCGTCCAGAAGAAGAACATCGATATAACAGCCCATGGAATATAGCGGCAGATTTTGATGTGGATCTGTCCTTTCAGGCAAATGAGATTGAAGATATGCTGAAGGAATACCGGCGGGATCATGCTCTCGCGTTTGACACAGCCTGGTTTGCGGAACGGATTTACGATTACACGTCCGGTTATCCATTTCTGGTATCGCGAGTCTGCTGGCTGCTGGATACAAAGGTCTGCAAAGAGCCTGAGTTTTTAACCAGAGAGGCGGCATGGACAGGCGATGGCTTTCAGCGTGCGCTCAAGCTTCTGTTGAAGGAAAAAAATACGCTTTTTGATGATTTAAATAAAAAACTGGATGAAAACGCGGACTTAAAAGATCTGGTCTACAGAATTGTAGTTTGCAGAGAAAATATTCTGTTTAATCTGAATGACAACCGAATCAATCTTGGGGCAATGTTTGGATGGTTCAGGGAACGGAGCGGTATGACTGTGATTGCAAACCGCATTTTTGAAACGCTGATCTGCGATAAACTTGTGCAGGAGCGGACATCTGACTTTCTCGAAAACGAGGCAAGAATTCTCTTCCTCACATTTTTGAAGCCTGTCATTAACGGGGCAGGGAACTATTACCTGGAAGCGGAAGCTTTTGACAAGACGAGGACGGATATTGTAGTCGATTACCAGGGATGTCAGTATATTATCGAATTAAAAATATATCACGGAGAAAGCTATGAACAATCCGGAAGGGAACAGCTCTGCGGCTATCTGGAAAAATACAATCTTCCTGTGGGCTGGCTGCTGAGCTTTTGCTTTCATAAAGAGAAGGAAAAGCTGACCGGAACCGGCATCGTGGAAATAAATGGGAAATCTATCCATGAGACAATATTATAGAGTATTTTGATGCAACTGTTACTGTTCACACCCCAATGTCATTAAGTTAAGCTACAAGGTTAGATTCCATA
>JAJQIE010000321.1 GCA_021199395.1 Lachnospiraceae bacterium
ATGGGGAGACGCTTTACTTGGATGACCGTGCTTATACGATCGTCGGCGTACTTTCATCCTCATCGACCGTATCCGCGGAAATCACACCGGACGAATCTATTTTTGTACCATATGAGACGGGGATCAAGTACATTACTGGTACGGACATCAGCCCGATTATTACGGTGATCGCAGAGGACGTCAACGCGGTTGACAGCGTGATCGAGGATGTGGAAATTGTTCTGGAAGAAAACTACAGCAATGCGGAATTTACTTTCTCGGATGCGAGCAGTAAGCTGGAAGCTGCGGAATCCTCCAATGAAATTCTGACCATGCTGCTCTCCGCGATGGCGGTGATCGTATTCATCGTCGGCGGAATCGGGATTATGAACGTTCTGTTTGTATCGGTCAAAGAGCGGACAGGGGAGATCGGGATCCTGAAATCACTTGGCGCATCCAGGAGCACGATCCTGTTTGAATTTTTATTTGAGGCGGCCGCAATCAGCCTGATAGGAGGGATTCTGGGCGTCGCAGTCAGCTTCCTTGTAGAACCGCTTATAGAATACAATGGAATACGCGTAGAGGCAAATGCCACCGCCTACGCCGCCGCGATGGCGTTTTCCATTCTGACCGGTACGATATTCGGATTTTATCCGGCATGGAAGGCGTCCAAGCTGGTGCCGGTTGAGGCGTTGAATGCAGAGTGACGCCTGCCCGAACGACAGAACGGATGACGGACAGAAAGGGATATAGAAGACAGAGGTTAGGAAGATGAAAAAAAGATATTTAAGCCTGCTTATGACGGTGCTCATGATAATTTCTCTGACGGGGTGCGATGGTATGAGCGAAGCGACAGACACTGTCGCCAGAGTGACAAAGACCGTGGGCGAAAAGCTTGGACTGAGCACCACTGCCGAGACGGAGACAGAGCTTCAGGACGGACAGCGGAAAGCGACGATACAGATCGTTTCGATCACCGGGAATGAGCTGACCTACGTGGAGCTGGAGGAAGAAACGGAAGCGGAATCTGAAAGTGAATTTGAGACGGAGACCGAAAGTGAAACCGGAATAAAGTCCGAAAATGAATCCGAAGCGGAATCCGAAAGTGATATGGATACCGGATTGGAGACGGAATCCGCAGATGAAACAGAAATGGAATCCGAGCACGGGACAGACGCGGAAGCGGATGCTGTAGTGCCGGATGGGACAGACGCGGAGAATGTTGCTGTGCCGGATGAGACGGACGCGGGTAATGCCGCCGCGCCGGATGGAGCAGACGCGGAGGAAGCTGCTGCGCCGGATGGAGCAGACGCGGAGGAAGCTGCTGCGCCGGATGAGGCAGACGCGGAGAATAATACTGTGTCGGAGGAGGAGTCGGAAACCGCGGCCACAGATGGCGCAGGAGATGCAGCTTCCGATGTGGAAAATGACATGTCAGACATGGATATGAGCAACATGCCGGACATGGGTGATATGGATATGAGCAACATGCCCGATATGAGCGATATGGATATGGATAATATGCCGGATAGGGGCGATATGGACATGGGTGATTTTTCCGGAGGAGAAATGCCGGATGTGAATGAAAACACTGGAGAAGAAGAGGATTTCACAGGAGATTCTGGAGAAGAAGATTCCACAGAAGAAAATTCCACGGAAGAAGGAATCACTTCGGATGAATCAATTGCTGAGGCTGCCGGGACGGCAGAGGTTTCAGTCGAGGAAAGCACAGAGATCGATGAAGATATAGCGGAGGGGGAAACGGAAGCCGCAAATGATATCAGTGCGTCTGATAGGGGGAATATGTCCGGCGGCAGACAGATGGGCGGCAGAGGCATGAGCGATAACGAGGGGACGACAGGCGGCGGAGACTTTGACATGAGCGATATCGCGGATGCGCCGGACGGCGGAGATTTTGACATGAGCGACATCGCGGATGCAGTAGGCAGCGGAGACTTTGACATGAGTGATATCGCGGATGCCCTGGACAGCGCGGAGGGCATGTCGGATCTTGTGGATAGTCTGTCTCAGGAAACGGTTACGGTGTACCTTCAGGTAGGAGTGGTAGTGCATACGGATACGGGAAAAGAAAAGACCTTCTCGATTCTCGAAGCGGGCGACGAGCTGGAGGTATTATTTGAAACAGACGATGATGGAAACGAAGTGATTACCGAAATGTGGCTGACGGGCACGGAATAATTGTCCCCAAAAAACGCGGAACAGACAGAGGCAGAACTATGAAGCATATAATAGAAATGAAAAATATTGAGAAGTATTATCCGATTGGCAATTCACAGCTCCATGAGCTGAAAACGGTGTCGCTGAATGTGGACGAGGGAGAGTTTCTGGCTATTTTAGGGCCATCCGGTTCCGGTAAAAGTACGCTTATGAATATCATCGGCTGCATGGACCACGCGGACGATGGAACATATATTCTGGATGGGATTGAGGTGCACAATGCGAAAGAAAAGCAGCTGACCCAGATACGAAATGAAAAGATTGGTTTTATTTTTCAGAAGTATCATCTGATCCCGACCTACAATGTCGTCCAGAATATTGTCATGCCTCTGCTGATGCGCGGCATGACACTGAGTGAGGCGGAGGAAGCGAGCGAGGATATCATCAATATGCTGGGGCTGGCGGAACGTGTGCACCACAAGCCTCGTGAGCTGTCCGGCGGCCAGCAGCAGCGTGTCGCGATTGCACGCGCACTGGTCGGAGAACCGGCGATCCTGCTGGCTGACGAGCCGACCGGCGCGCTGGATCAGAACAGCGGCAAAGAGGTTCTGAAGCTGTTCCGCAACCTAAATGAGATGGGTAATACGATTGTTATGATTACGCACGACCTTGGCGTCGCTGAAAACGCAAAGCGGATCGTGCGGATCATTGATGGGGAGCTGCATGAATAGTGAATGTGGAAACCTTTTTAAACACTCTCTGACAGGATAATTTATGCCAGCATTTCCTTTTTCTTTTCCAGAATTGCGGCTGCTGCTGAGCATGCCGGACAATCGCAGTATGCGTCTCCTGCTGCTTTGATTGTCTGCGCGTGCTCAGACATGCGTTTCGCACCGTCCGCACCAAATACCTGAACAGCGTGCTCAGAACCGGCAAAAGCGATCAGACCGTCGATGGGGATCAGATCTTTCGTCATTTTCATTTCCTTCTTTCTGAATATAAATCTCATTGAACAACAGTAACTGTGCAAATCCCTTTATGGGATAGCCCTGTTATTATACTGTACCTGTTCGCGGATTTCCACAGGATATAAAGTCATGGAGTCCGTTTTTTCATGCTTTATCATTTGAAGAATCTGGCTGTCAATCTGAACCCCGATTTCATAGCTTGGCTGTACAACCAGAGGAAACATGCTTCCGAAACGCGTGCCGCCGATATGCAGACACCTCACAGCGGGAGGACGGGGCGCTGATACGACCTGTAACCATCGCCTACGGTGCTTCTGTCCGGGGCTGAAAGGCTGCTTGACAATTGATCTGCGGGATAAAAACTGTCGCAACATAATTGTGTGTTGACAATAGTGCAGAT
>JAJQIE010000175.1:0-2864 GCA_021199395.1 Lachnospiraceae bacterium
CCTATAACAGTCGCGCTATCAGATTTCGAATCACAAATTTCAGCCCCGTCCTCATTCTGAGTAGTTGCATAAATCTTTTCAACCTGCACAAAGCGGTATTCCAGTGTGGACGCTTCGATGTCAACGATATGCTGTGCGGCTATCATGGCGCTGTTGGTGGAGTATTGGGAGGAGCTTTTCCCCTCTAATTCTTTCTCTTCCCCCATTTCATCTGCGTCATCTGTTCTCTTATCAGATTCTTCTGCAGTCCCGGTTTCCGTCTCAGTCTCGTTTTCCGTCCCGGTTTCCGTCTCACTTTGTGTTTCAGTTTCTTCACTGCAATGCGTACTTTCAGATTCCGGCATTGTCTGCAAATCCTGTTGATGTTCTTTTTCCGTGCTTTCATTGCATTCTGTTGCAGGCTCTGTGGCCTCTGTGTCTTCCTGTGGGAGTGTCTCTGCAGATAGCCCCGCGGTTTCCTGGCCTGGTTCTTCCGCGTTTGATTCGGTTGCAGTCTGCGTTTCCATCACAGCTTCTGTTGCTGTCTGGGACTCTGTCTGAAGGCTTTCTGTTCCTGTTTGTACCGGAATTTCTGTCTGTACCTGAAGCTCTGCCTGCGGCGCTTCTGTTTCTGTCTGCATCTGAGTTTCCGTCTGCGGCGCATCCGTTTCTACTGTTTCGGTCTCTGCCTGGGCAGACGTTTCCGGCTCTGTCTGCGCAGTACTTTCCGGTTCTGTCTGCTCGATAGTTTCCGGCTCTGTCTGTGCAATTGCTTCCGCTTCTGTCTGTACGGTTACCTCCGGCTCCGACGCATAAACAATCGAATCGTTTACAGGAAATCCTGTAGAAAAGCCTGCAAGAGAAAAAGACAGCAGGCCAAAGCATATTAAATTTTTCACTTTCATTGCCACCACATTCCTTTCTTATCCCTGGTTTTTTAATGAGATGAATACGTCAAGCAATTCCCGCATTTTTTCCACGGCCATGCCGTCTGACATCAGGACAAGGATTTGGTTATCATCAAGCCCTTCCAAAATTGCCTGGTTAATGATTTCTGACTGTTCCTTATCCAGACGTACCTCCCTTATGCGCGAGATGAGTGTCTGCTTCCGGTTTCCGTTCCCATTGATTTGGTTCCGTTTTGGGATAGCTGCGCTTTCATAACTTTTACAAGAAGGTTCTCGGGATGTATCCGGCATTTTATACTCGCCATCCGTTTGACCTTCTTTCCCAAGTGCTTTTTTAAGCAACCGGTTTTCCTCTATAATCTTTTGATTTTCCATTGCCTTATCCCTCAATTCCGCACCATGGGCCTTAATCCATGCTTTTATTTCATCAAGGTTCGGCTGTTGGCCCTGTTTATTCCCCAGCTTGTTATCAAACTGGGATAAATCAAGGGAAAGCAGCTCCTCCGGAGATATCCTCAAAATTACTGCCTCATCCACATCTGCAAGCTTCTCAAAGTATTCCATATCTTTCTCTGTAAGATATTGTAATTCCTCCATGTAAAATTCCTCCTGAAAACACACATTGCAAACACATTTCCTGTCAAAAATAAAGAAAAACATCTAACTCGCGGCTAAAACAATGGGGGACAAATCGGCCAGCCCATCACCAGGGCTTATAATTTCGCTACGATCTCGCGATTTGGCTGCGTGAATATTTCGTTTAACTCATCTGGATTACCAGGGCGGCAAACCATACCTGAATAATAAGCCCCCACTACAGGATGTTTGTTAAGCCTGCCTTTACCAGTCTTAACTGGTATCGGCCGCAAGGATATCACGGGAAAAGCGCAGCCATTTTTATATCTGTAACCTGCGCTTGATAATAAACACTCCCCTTCCATAAGCCCATCCGGGTTCTTATCTCCAGGCTGATTCCGGCTTCCCTCTTTTACGGCGGATTTATAAGCGGCTGATTCTTCGAAAACGCCAAGGTAGGTTTCAATCTGGTACCGCAAGGATTCTACCTCATCGCCATTGCCCCTAAGATAAAAGATATCCCTCCCATCCTGGAGGTCCTGTTTTTTCCCATGCTCATATGGCCCAAGCTTCGTTGCAAGTCGAAATTCATCCTTTTGGGCAGTCCGGTATTTGTCATCGTATACCGGGTCAAGGCCCCGGATAAAAATCAGGCATTTTTGGTTATCAATTTTACGGACCTCGCTTGGATCAAGAAGCTCCCGGCCAAGCACATCATAATTCCGGCTGCTGGAACCGTGGCTGCCAAGCGTTTCCCCTGAGGCTTTTTTGTCTATCGTCGTCTTGCCAAGCAGCTCAGAAATATATTTAGGCGTACTCTGCCCATTCCCGCCAAGGTACACAAGCGTATCGCAGTTGTCAGTGATGCTTTCCCAGCTATCCTTAAACAACGTTTTGAGCTGCGACAGGCTCTGGATAATGATATTGCAGGAAATTTCACGGCTCCTGCAGGTTGCCAGGATTTCAAGAAAGCCATCCGGGAGGGCAACATTTGGGAATTCATCCATCCACAGGGCGACCGGGACCGGCAGCCGGCCATCGCAGCTGCTGTCATGGTCAGCTACATAATACAGCTCCTGAAAAAGCTGTGTGTAAAGCATACCAACCACGAAATTGTACGTTTTATCATTGTCTGGTATAACGCAAAAAAGCGCGACCTTCCGCTCCGGATTCTCATAAACGCCTTTTCCTAAAGATGGGATGTCGATATCGTCCGTGTCCAGGATCCGCAGGATTTTCGGGTTCTGAAGATAAGAAAGACGGGCATTTGCTGAAATCACGATGGAACGGATTGTATCTGCAGCTCCGGAACATACCTTTTTATAAGTCACGAAGGCGGGATGGTTCTCCGGAAGCGCATACATGATCTCATGCAGTTCTGAAGGCTTGTTTTCGTCATCA
>JAJQIE010000175.1:2874-3525 GCA_021199395.1 Lachnospiraceae bacterium
TTTCCTTATTTAAAAGCTCCAGCACGCCGCGGAAATTCGGCACACGCCCCTGCTTCGGGAACTCATACCAGACGTACAGAAAGATCGCCTGAAGGAGCATTGATTCCGCCTTTTCCCAGAAAGGGTCATTCGGTGTAGAGCCCTTCGGAGTCGTATTCGATATCAGGTTGGTAATCAGCTTTGTCACATCCTCGTCAGAACGGATATAGACAAAAGGATTGTAGCCGTCCGACGCATCCATATCGACCAGGTTCAGGACAATGACCTTGTAGCCCATCATTTCCAGGTAATGCCCGATATCGCGCAGCAATTCGCCTTTGGGGTCGCAAAACACATAAGATGTGTAGCCACAGTTATAACCATTCGGCTTGACCATGAAAAAGGACTTGCCAGATCCGGAACCTCCTACCACCAGCATATTGTTATTCAGCCCCGTCAGCCTCGAATTCATACTGATACGGACGTTCTCGGATATGATCTTATTTTTACGTGGATCCTTATCCATGATTTTCCTGTTAATTTCCTGCGGGGATGCAATCCTTCCGGATCCATATTCGCGGCCGGGCATATAGTTGCGCCTTTTGGTAAGCTCAAAAGAAAACGCCAACAGCCAGATAACAGCAGCAGCCAGCAGGGCATGCCCTGTTATGG
>JAJQIE010000162.1 GCA_021199395.1 Lachnospiraceae bacterium
AGCAGACGGAGGGAGCGGCGGTACCTATGCGGTCACGCCGGAGCTCTTTCTGCGGATCATGGAGCTGATGCGCAAAGGAGAGGTCGAGAAGGCCAGGGAGATCCAGTACGCGGTGGATTCCATTATTTTCGAGATGGGCTCCTGCAGGGGCAACCTGTATGCGGTGATGAAGGAGATCCTGAGGATCCGTGAAAACCTGGACATAGGAGACGTGCGGAAACCGCTGCCGTCCCTGGTCCCGGAGGATATGCCCCAGGTGAAAAGGTGTGCGGAAATGATCACTGCCGCCGTAGACCAATTTTGCGGGAAATGAAAATAGTTTTAATGAACGTGTACGCAGAGCCTTCCGTATGGTTGGCTCTGTTTTTTCGAAACATTACCTGTATTATCACTTGTATTATCACTTCTCTGGAATCTGTTTTTGAAATTACACAATCTCTATTCAGTGATTTGTATTCCTTCAATTAGCGTGGCAAAATCAATAACAAGATTATCAAATATCGCGACCGGAATTTTATCGTGGAAAGAATAAGCTGTGAACAGGAAACGTTCCTGGACACGCGTGTACACAAGTACACTTTCCTCCATTGGGTCGATAATCCAGTATTCTCGCACGCCTGCATCTGCGTACAGATTTAATTTGCGCACATAATCATGACCTGGATTGCAGGGAGATACGATCTCAATAATCCAGTCAGGAGCACCCGTACAGCCACGGTCGGTCAGCTTAGAACGATCACAGATGACGCTGATATCCGGTTCGACGGTGTTATCCTTGTCTTTGCGCAATTTGACTGCAAACGGAGCAGGATAGACTTTGCACTTTCCGCTGCTTCTGGCAATGTGATTTCCGATAATCAGATGTAATGCAGAAAGAATCTCCTGATGAATCCGACTGGGCGCGGCCATATAGTAAAGCTGTCCATTGATAAGCTCTGCGCGTACATCTTCCGGGAGATTCCAATAATCATCTTCTGTGTAAATCCTTTCTTTGAATAATGGCATAAAAGCACCGTCCTTTCATGTGGCAGATGTTATACACTTTGCGAATCATACTGTATTGTTTCACCAATGTTACTGTAGCCCATGAGGGCAGTATATCAGACGAAAATTCAGGTTTCTATAGTCGTATTGCACAAATATGGACACGCAGATTTGTAGATAGTGCCTGCTAAAAGCTGTAGCTAAATATTCCAACAGAATTCTCCATAAAATGATGATGCGAAGCACGTAGCAATCCGTAGTATCATACCCTTTTGTCGCTCGAATAATAAAATATAATTCAGAAAAAATACAGAAAAATACAGGAGGACATGAAAATGGAAAAGATGTTGGGTTATGTAAGGGTAAGCAGTACGGATCAGAACCTGGACAGGCAGCTGATAGCCATGCGGGAGTATGGAGTGCCGGAGGAAAATATTTTTGCCGACCACGGTTTTTCGGGAAAGGACTTCAACCGGCCGGCCTATCAGGAGATGCTCACAAAGCTGAACGCGGGGGACAGGATTGTCATCAAGAGCGTGGATCGTCTGGGACGCAATTTTGATGAGATGCTCGACGAATGGGGGAAGATCACGAGAAAAATGGGCGTGGAGGTGATCGTTCTGGATATGCCGTACCTGAATGCTACAGGCGACCTCGCCGATATCATGCAGAAAATGATCAACACGATTTTGCTGGATATGACGAGCGGATTTGCGCAGCTGGAGCGTGAGAAGATCCATGAGCGCCAGAAGGAAGGGATTGCCGCGGCAAAAGCCAGAGGCGTGCATTGCGGACGGCCTAAGAAAAAGCGCCCCGCGAACTTTATTGTGGTAAAAGGAGATTATCTGGACGGAAAGGAATCCCTCAGGAGCGGTGCGAAACAGCTTGGCATTTCGCATGCCACATTCCGCAGATGGGTAAATGAATAAACTGTCAGAAATTTACATCAAACCATCGGAAAAATTTGCAAGCAGAGAAAAATTGTCAGACTGCTTGTAAAAAAAAGTAAACTTTTTATTACAAAAAGCCTGTATCAGAAGGTAAACCTTTTGTTACAAAAAGCCTATTGCATTTTTTTGCGATAGGCTTTACAATACACTCATAGGAAAACCATCAATGTTACCAGTGAATTTTGATTTCTTTTGTGAAAATCATTCAAAAATTATGTATCATCCACATAAATTTCTGTAGATATCATAAAAAGATATACTTTTTATAAAACTGGCGGCCATTTTTCATCCTGCATCCGATTCAGATGATGCTTTTTGTGACTCTGTTTCCTGTAACAAAAGGTTTACCTTTTGATACAGGCTTTTTGTAATAAAAGGTTTACCTTTCAATACGTTTTTTGCGGCGACCGTACTCATTCGTTCACTGGTTTTTTAAGAAAGGCGGTTTATAGACAATGGAAGAGATGGAGAACGATGCCTCCTGCGCAGACGACGGCCTGTCAACGCTGGATCTGAGCTTCAAAGCAAGGCAGATCGACTGACAGGAAACAAAGTATATAGCACCGCGAAACGCCTGACGGGGAATTTGCTTCACAGCGCCGCGGAACGCCAGACAGGAAGCGTAGCCAGCAGTACTGCGAAACACCTGACGGGAAATATGCCGCACAGTGCCGCGAAAAACAGACAAATGGAAGACCGGGCAGCTGAGACAGTACGGAAGGAAAATACAGGAGAGATCAGATGGAAAAGCAGACCGAAAACAGGACAGAAAAGCGGATGGGAAGGCCGATGAGAATCGTAGCGGTGGACAATGACCTGTTCCAGCTCAATACGATTGAGAAAAATCTGAAAGAAGCGTATCCGCTTGCGGATGTACGGACTTTTCTGGCGCCGTCGCAGGCGCTGGATTTTCTGCTGGATAAGCGGGCGGAGCTGGCGATTCTGGAGACGAGGTATGCGGAGCGGATGGACGGCCTGCAGCTGGCGATGCAATGCAGGGACGCCTGCCCGGATATCAGGATTCTGTTTTATACCAGCTATAAAGAATATGCGCTGGACGCGTTCCAGATCCACGCGGACGGATATCTGTGCAAGCCGGTCACCGGGAGCAGATTTAAAAATGAGGTCAGCTATCTTCTGGATGCGAAAAAAGATACTGGAAAGCCTTTTATCCGCACATTCGACGGCTTTGAGGTGTTTGCGGACGGGAAACCGGTCGTGATCCGGCGCAGAAAGTCAAAAGAAATGCTCGCGGTTCTGACGGACAGGAGAGGAGCGTGGGTGCCTCATAAGGAGATGGGGGAGATACTCTGGGAGAACTATGAATATAATGTAAATTCCTCCAAATATCTCTGTACGTTGGCAAACGATCTGGCAAAGGATCTGAAAGCCGCCGGTATCCCTCAGATCATTGAGCGAAAACGCGGAAAGGAACGGCTTTGCATGAATGAAGTGGAGTGCGATTATTACGAATATCTGAATGAAAATAGATATTCCGGAAAGAAATTTCCCGGTAACTATATGATGCAGTACAGTTGGGGGAAAAAGAGGGAACTGAAAAGCGGATAAAAAAGCAGGACAAA
>JAJQIE010000149.1 GCA_021199395.1 Lachnospiraceae bacterium
GCTCTCACTGCCCCCACATCTCCGGTCAGCGTGACATAGCCCTTGCCGCCGATCGCGTAACCGATATGTACCTCGATCAGTACGATGTTTGCCGCTTTCGCCGCCACATCCTCGGCGGTCACTGCCGACGCCACGGAATAGTATTCCAGAACGCCTACCGCGCCGTATTCCGGCACCTGTGTCGTTCCGGTGATCGCCGGAAGCACGGACGGGTGAACATTTGGCAGAAGCAGGGAGTCTACGACATTCTCCGCGCCTCTCTTGATCCCTTCCGCCATAGACGCTTTCACATCTCCGGTCTCCCCGCTGATCAGGATCAGGTATTTGCCCGGACATACTGTTGAAGAGCGGAGCAAATCGACCTGCGCCGCTTTTACCATGTAATCACATGTCTCTATGCCGCGCGCGATGCTGTTTAATTCTAACATACCTATTGCCAGCCTCATAGTTTACTCCTTTCCTCTTCGTATGCGGGCTCCCGCCCCGGTCAGTTCTTCAACTGTACCACTGACGCTCGCGTGAATATTCGCGGAGAGTCCCTGCGCCGCCTCCGCCAGCAGCTCGCCTTTTTCTATCGGATCCCCGACCTGCTTCACCGGCTGCGCCGGCTTGCCGATGTGCTGCTGGAATGGGATAAATACCTCATCCACTGTAAGTGTTTCGCACTCGCTCGCATGGATCCCGTAATATTTTGAAAGCCCCAGCCTCGCGATCAGACGCGCGGTTGGCGTTTTCCGGTCGTCCACAAACCGGCGCGCCTCAGCCTCAGGTTCTTTCGGCACCTGTATCCCGCGATTACGCAGCTCTCCTTTGATATAGTCATTGACTTTTCTCGGAGAAAGCCCCATCGGACAGGCAAACATCTCACAGACGCCGCAGCTGCAGCAATTCGCCGCTTCCCCAAACATGGCGAGGTATTCCTTATCGTCCGCCACGCTCTGTTCTTTCCAGAACGCGCGCATCACCAGATTCGGGCGCATATTGTGTCCGATCAGATAGCGCGGGCAGAGATCCGTACACATTTTGCACTGGATGCAGGCGCTTTTCGTCTGCTTCCGGATTACCTCGATCGGCAGGGAAGCCCTCTGAAACAGGTAATGATCCTTAGGCAGCACCATAATATTTCCGGTCGTCTTTGTCACGACAGCGTCGTCAATCGCCTTTGCATCTGTCACCGGCTTCCCCATCATTGCCCCGCCAAGTATGATCGCGTAATCCGAAATCTGAGGCTCTGCCGCCTCAATGCATTCCCGGATCGGAGTGCCGATCGGCACATGCAGAACGATCGTCTTTTTTACTTCTCCCACGACAGACAGGAATTTGTCCGTCACAGGCTTTCCTTCCATTGCATCCGCCAGATTCAGCACTGTGCCAACATTGTCAACGACACAGCCCACATCCGACGGAAGTCCGCGCTCAGGAACGCTCCGGCCGGTCACCTGCTGTATCAGCGTCTGCTCATCCCCCGCAGGATAAAACACCTTCAGGCGGAAGATTTCGACGCTGCTTTCCAGCTTTTTCACCGCGTCCTCAAGCGCCGCGATCTCCGGCTTATACGCTTCTTTCAGCGCGATTACCGCTCTTGTGGCTTTCAGGTGCGCTGCAATCGCCTCCGCGGTCGAAACGATCCGCTCCGGGTATGTCCGGCACAGATACTTATCCGTCTCGATCAGCGGCTCACATTCCGCGGCATTGACCAGAAAGCATTCTACTTCTGTATTCAGCTTCACATGGGTCGGAAAACCGGCGCCGCCGGCTCCGACCACACCGGAAGCCCTTGCAGCTTCTACTATATCCATATGCAGCTCCATTTCTCCTCCGGCTTTTCTGCCAGATATATGATAAATTGCAAAGTATAGTAAACGACATTAGTCGTTTTACTTTGCGTCGACCGCAGGCTGCGCAGACAGCCATTCCACATGCGTTCGCTTTTACCGTTCACGTCTGACCTTTACCGGGGAAAACCTCGATAGCCCAGGACAGCCGAACCATCCGGTTCTCTGCCAATACATCACTTTCAGATAACTGAACCATATATGAGGTACTATGCCTTGATCTCAAGGTCGTCCACAATTCCCACTACGGTCGCATCGACGGGAGTGTTCATATTATCGACCGCGCTCCGCGCAGAGCTTCCGCTTACAATGATAACTTTTTCCCCGACTCCCGCGCCGATGATATCCGCCGCCACGAGCGGGACAGAGTCAATACTGTCGTCGCGGATATCCAGCGGCTGTACAAGGAGAAGCTTCAGGCCGGACAGCCGCTCGTCCTTACGCGTTGCCCAGATATTCCCGATAACCTTTGCCACTCTCATCGCATGTCCTCCTGTCAGTCACGTACCAGAACGATATCCCGGCTCGCCGCCGCATCCTTCGCCAGATCGGTGAGGATGGTGTTCTTCCCGATATAGATGCAGGTCACCTTCGACCGATCCGCCTCGATGATGTCCCGTTCCGTCACTACCTTCTTTGCTATTGTAACTGTCTTCTGTCCCTCTGACGTAGCTCCGTCCGCGCAGCACGCTGCCGCAGGTTTTTCTGACGCCCTGCCATCCGGGCATGCCACCGAAGCTTCACCGCACGCTGCCGCGCCGCATGCTCCATCGATGTCCGTACCTTGTGCAAGTACGCCTTCCAGCTCTTCCAGGCTGCAGACCTTCAGCCCACACTCCATGAGGAACTCCAGCTGCTTTACCAGCATTGCGTAATACGGAGCCGGAGCGGTAGCCTGATAGCGGAAAAGCTCGATCTCTTCCCTGGCTGCATACAGCTTCTTTCCTGACAGCAGAGCTTTCTGCGCCAGTGCGGTATACGGCGTATCCGCGATCCCGCTGCGCAGCTTTGCCAGAGCTTCATTTGTCAGGTCAAACAGTACGACCGCCTCGCACCCGTCCAGATCGACCTGGTACTCCGCCATAAGAGCACATTCCGTCCGGAATTTTTCCTGCAGGACCGGGCTTTCCAGCACCGGATGACAGTTTGTCCCATGCTCCTGTGTCAGAACCAGAAGTCCCGGCTTTTTGACATCTCCGCAGCCGCCGCACGCGCCGCTCAGACAGTCCGCGATCTCCTGATCGGTAACCGTCAGGCCGCGCTCGGAAAGCTTCCGCCGGATCCGCTCAATGACTTCATTGATCAGTTCCTGTTTCTCCACGTTTCCTCCTTTCTTCTGGTATTACCTTCCAGAAAGGATACAATTCATTGCTATGCCAGCCGGCGTCACCAGAAACGGATCGGCCGGTTTGACTGTGTGAATCCCTGTAACCTTTTCAAATACCTCTTCAATCCCCGTCAGGCAGGAGGTTCCCCCGCAAAGATAAATCGTATCCGCCGTAGAAGGATCCAGATACTTCTTTACGATCGTCGCCATCTTCTCCACAACCGGCCGCACTACCGGCATAATCTCCTTATGCCTGCCATAATCCTGCTTGATTTTCTCGGCTTCCTCAAAAGGAATGTGGTAATTCCCGGCCAGCACCAGGCTAAGATGCGTACCGC
>JAJQIE010000279.1 GCA_021199395.1 Lachnospiraceae bacterium
CAGCGGTTCCTCTGCCGGTCAAAGCCTACGCCCGGTACGATCAAAAGCGCGCGCTCGTCCCCGGCCGGTTTTGCAGTGACAGGCTCCGGCACATGGAAATAACCGTCCTCCACATCCAGATAAGACGAGATATAATAATAGCTCATGTCCTCACCCTCCACCTTTGGAGCGGCCACCTTTTTGCCCAGACGCCACGCCTCCTCGATCAAAGGCCTTGTAGAGACCTCGCCCTTGCAATCCATATATACATAAATCTCTTTGGCGGAAAGAAATTCCGGCATATGGCAGACGGTCTCGCAGATCCGGCGGCTTTTGTCTGTCCGGTCAGCTTCCGATAATTCCTTCCGCCGGTCCTTTACTATTTTTCTAATGTCCTTTTTTTCCATATTTCTCACCAAGATTCTCGATCCTGCCATCCGGCTGCAGGATATCTATATTGTCAAGCTGTCCGCGGAGATTCCTGCGGACAGCCTCAATATATTCCTGTCGGAGCTCCGCCTGCTCCGCGCGTTCCGCTTCTGTCAGACCCTCCGCTTTTGCGCGGCGGGCCAGCTCGTTAATCCTCTGCAGTTTTTTCTCATCCATCGTATAATGCACTCCCTTTTTTCTGTTTTCCTGTAGCATTCTTCCGTGGGAGCAGATGCTCCATGCCCTCACAGCTGCCCGCAAGCACCATACGCCATCCGCGCAGGGTCTTACCTGAGCAGACCCATCTTCCTGAGCATACGTATGATAGCATTCCCTTTCGGCAGCATGGCAAGCTCTTCTGGCGTAATCCCATGGAACGAAACCATACCGATTCCATAGACGATCACTCCCGCAAACACCGCGACTACCGTAGAAAGCGTGTTCCCGGAGAAAACGTGGAACGCTGTGTATACAAGGTAAGCAGCCGCAGCCATAATAATCGAGACAATAAACGGCACGACAAAGGTACGGTATATCTCCTGCCTGTATCCCAGGAACCGCGCTATCGAAAGCGCATTCAGAATACAGATAATCAGTGCAAAAATAATATTCGCTCCCACTACGGCATAAATATTCAGGTTAAACACAGTCAGAAGAAGATATAACGCAATCAGATGGATCACCAGCGCAAAGCAGCAGTGGATCAGGGGCTGTCTCATTTTTCCAAGTCCCTGCAGGATACCGGTCGAAAGGGTAGAGAGCGCGTAAAACACAATCATCAATGCTCCCATCTGCATGATCCCGACAGACAGCGGCGTCCCCGTCTCATTTGTAAACAGCATCGTGATGATCGGCTCCGCGAGCGCAGCCATACCTGCCGCGCATGGAATAGTAAGCAGCATAGTAAAACGGATCGATGTGCCGACCTTCCGGCGTGCTTCCGCCCTGTCTCCATTCGCCATCGCGGCGGTCAGGCTGGGAACCACAGATGGCGACAGGCTGGACGCAAGTGCCAGCGGGACATTCATCAGCACGCGGAACTGGCCGGAATAAATCCCCCAGATGGTCGTCGTCTGCTTATCCGTATACCCCTGCGCCTGCAGGATATTGCTGAACACGCCGAGATCCAGTACGTTCGTGATATTGTAAACCACCGTGCTCAGGATAACGGGCAGAATCGTCCGGATCAGCTCGCTGTAAATGGATGAAGAGGATTCCCTGCTCCCTGTATGATCCTTCCGCATACGGCGGCGAATGGCCTTCGCCTGCGTCAGATAAATGAGCATCATAAATAAAAGAGCTACCGTAATGCTGGCAACTGTGCCAAATGTAGCTCCCGCAGCGCCCCATGCCGGGGCAAGTGAGGAATTTCCCTGCTCAGACGCCAGATGATCGCCATACTGGAACATAATATTCGCGCATACCAGGCTGACCACAGCGTTTACAATCTGCTCTATCACCTGAGAGACGGCTGTCGGAACCATGGTGGAATAGCCCTGAAAGTACCCCCGGAACGTGCCGAGGATCGCCGAAATAAAGATAGCAGGCGCAAGAACGCGAAGTCCATAGACCGCCAGCTCCATCTGCATCATGTATTTTGTGATAAAGCCCGCGCAAATGTAAGTGACCAGCGCGATCGCGCCGCCAAGCATCGCGGAAAACCGCACCGCGCATAAAAATACGCGGTGCGCATTGCGGTATTCCCCTCTGTTGATCCGCTCCGATACCAGCCTGGACACTGCCAGCGGCATATTGAAGCAGGAAACCATCAGGAGGATTGCATAGATTTCATTTGCTGTAGAATAATAGCCGTTTCCCTCGTTTCCAAGGATATTCTGCAGCGGGACGCGGTAAAGCATCCCGATCACCTTCGCGATAATCGCCGCAGCCGCAAGGATAGACCCCTGCACGAGAAAGCCATTTCCACTTTTCTTCTTTTCTTTCACGGTATACCTCTTTACAGAACCAGAGCACTGCGGCTATATTCTGCCATCAAACGATTTATCTGTTCATCAGCTCTGTTCCCGTCATGTCCCCAATCTTAACGGAATCCGTGCTGCTGTCTAAAACGATGCATACCCAGGTCTTTCCCTGATTCAGCGTGATTTCCCCGCCATTCTCGTCATAATAATGCGTCACACCAAAGTTCCCGTCCGCGAATTCGTTCTCCAGATCCGCATTGTCCTTTGACCAGGTAACCGGAATAGCCTTTCCGCGGGTAATATACACGCCGTCGCCGCCGGAATACGCGTTGATATTCAGATAGCCGTCGCCATAATCCGATGAGGAGCAATACTGGATAATAATATTGTCAAAGGTAAGCGCCCTCTGCGTCAGATAATCAATCTGCTCGCTCCCATACTGATATCTGGTGTATTTCCCGGTCTCCGCGTCGTATACAAAGGACGGATAATTGTAGGCATATCCAGGCTCAACCGTAGCAGCGTCCACACCGTTCTCCAGTGTAATAATCTCGCCGTCGGCAGCGAACTGATAATGCCCGTCTGATTCGATATATTCCTCTGAATAATCAGTGGAAATACCCTTGTACTCAATGCCGGCCTGGATCAGCTCATAATTGGTAAAGACATTGTGCGGCGAGACAAAATCATCTGAGCGGTAATAAACCACATCCCCCTCACCGTCATAAATCATATCATAATCAGCCATGCCGCTTAATCGCACGGTATCGTCCAGATTCAGCACATGCGTCGCATAAACCGCATGTCCATAATGCATATAGATCGCCTCGAATTCCCGCGCAAAATAGACATAGTATTCACGGCAGCTGCGCACAGATCCAATCCGCTCTACGTCCTGATAATCCTCCATAATCGCCATCAGCCGGGTGATAGAGCCCTCCACCGGCGCTTCATAAATCACCTCGGCATTGCTGATGCCCGACTGCGGAAGCGCATCCGAAATATTATTGATCATTACGGCAATCGGGATCGTGCGTCCGATCGATTCCGGCACCAGCTTGCCTGTCAGATAGCTCCTGACCCAGCCTTCCTCTGTGGCTGTCTCCGCAGCGGCCTCGGTCGCCGCCTCCTCCGCATGAACGCCCATCGCCATACTGC
>JAJQIE010000328.1 GCA_021199395.1 Lachnospiraceae bacterium
CGCCTGCGATGTTCTGGAAAACGCTGAGGATTTTGACGCAGAGGTACATAGCCTGATCAAGAAACAGTTCAGCGAGCATCAGAGAATTATCTTTAACGGGAACGGATATTCTGAGGAATGGGTCGAGGAGGCAGAGAGAAGAGGCCTTCCGAACATCCGCTCTATGGTGGATGCGATTCCGACTCTGGTTACGGACAAAGCGGTCAGCATGTTTGAAAAATTTGGCGTATTCACCAAAGCGGAGCTGGAGTCCCGCGTAGAGATCAAGTATGAAAACTACGCGAAAGCGATCAATATTGAGGCAAAATCAATGATCGATATTGCGAGCAAGCAGATCATTCCGGCTGTCATTAAATATACAAAGAGCCTGGCGGACACGATCAATACGGTAAAGGCCGCTGGCGCGGATGCTTCCGTACAGAGCGAACTGCTTGGTGAGACAAGCGCGCTGCTGGTGGAGACGAAGGCTGCTCTTGTGAAGCTTGAAGAGGTTACGGCTGCTGCCGCTTCAATGGAAGAGGGAGCCGGGCAGGCAGCCTATTATCACGATACCGTGATGGCCGCCATGAGCGATCTGCGCTCCCCGGTTGATAAGCTTGAGATGATCGTGGATAAGGAAATGTGGCCGATGCCGTCCTATGGAGATCTTCTCTTTGAGGTATGATAACAGAGAACTGACCGTAAACGGGAAATAGAAAAAGGGATCCCCGAAAGTGCAGAACAGCATTTTTGGGGATTTATTTTTTTGTGTATTTTACACAATTTTCATTGATTTTTTTAGTGAGATATATTAAAATGCTAGAAATGGGGTGTTTTTCTGAGAAGGAGGATCTGCAAGTGATAACGAATCAGGTTTTACAGACGACATTGGATGGGATGAAGGCTATCAGCAGAGTTGACCTGTGTGTGCTTGATACGGAGGGGGTTATGCTGGCGACGACTTTTCCGGAGGCGGAGAGCTTTCGCGATTCCGTGCTGGGCTTTGCAAATTCACCTGCGGACAGCCAGGTGGTATCTGGCTGTCAGTTTTTTAAGGTGTTTGACGAACATCAGCTGGAGTATATCCTTCTGGCAAATGGCAATAGTGACGATGTGCATATGGTAGGACGGATGGCGAGCTTTCAGATTCAGAATCTGCTCGTCGCGTACAAGGAGCGTTTTGACAAGGATAATTTTATCAAGAACCTTCTTCTGGACAATCTGCTGCTCGTGGATATTTACAACCGCGCAAAGAAGCTGCATATTGACACGGAAGCGCGTCGCGTTGTACTCATTATAGAGACAAATCATGAGAAGGAATCCGCTTCCCTTGAGAATGTCCGCGCGCTTTTCGGCACACGTTCCGGGGATTTTATTACTGCTGTGGATGAGAAGAGCATTATAGTGGTAAAGGAGCTTGCCGAGCAGGAGGGCTATTCTGATATGGATCGCACCGCGGAGCTGATTCTGGATGCGCTTGGGGAGGAGAAGAAGCAGGACGCTCTGGTTGCCTATGGTACGATTGTGAATGAGATCAAAGAGGTATCGCGCTCTTACAAGGAAGCGAGGATGGCGCTGAATGTCGGAAAGATCTTTTTTGAAGAACGCAAGGTGATCGCATACAATTCACTTGGAATCGGCCGCCTGATTTATCAGCTTCCCATTCCGCTTTGCAAGATGTTCATTAAGGAAACCTTTGACGGAAAGTCGCCGGATGATTTCGACGAGGAGACTCTGACTACGATTAATAAGTTTTTTGAGAACAGCCTGAATGTGTCGGAGACGTCGAGACAGCTTTATATCCACAGAAATACGCTTGTATATCGTCTGGACAAGCTCCAGAAGTCTACGGGACTGGATCTGAGAGTGTTTGAGGATGCGATTACGTTTAAGATTGCGCTGATGGTAGTCAAATATATGAGCTATATGGAGAATCAGGAGTATTGATGTCCGGAGCCTTCCGGCTTTCGGCTTATCTTATGGTAAACGACGTAAGCCGTTTAACCTTGCACCGGATGCGGGGCTGTGTGGGCAGCCATTCCAAGCGCGTCCGTGTGCATCATAATATATATAATACAGGAGGATGTTTAAAATGGATTTGAATCTCAGACCGGCAAATGAATGCAAATACGACGCGGTGTCCTTAGGGGAGGTCATGCTTCGACTGGATCCTGGTGAGGGAAGGATTCGCACGGCGCGTTCTTTTCGTGACTGGGAAGGCGGCGGAGAATACAATGTAGTGCGAGGCCTTCGCCGGTGCTTTGGTATGAGGACTGGGGTCATCACCGCGTTTGCGGATAATGAAGTAGGCAAGCTGATGGAGGATTTCATTCTTCAGGGAGGCGTGGACACGTCCCTGATCAAATGGATGAAGACGGATGGGATTGGCAGAGTATGCCGCAATGGCCTGAATTTTACAGAGCGCGGTTTTGGGATCCGTGGCGCGGTCGGCTGCTCTGACCGTGCAAATACCGCGATATCCAAAGCTACGCCGGGGGATTTTGATTTTGATTATATCTTTGGTGAGCTTGGTGCCCGCTGGCTTCATACCGGCGGTATTTATGCGGCTCTTTCCGAGCAGTCCTGTGAGACGGTCATTGCCGCTATCAGGACGGCGAAAAAATATGGCACAGTGATTTCCTATGATCTGAACTACCGTCCGTCCATGTGGAGCGCGATCGGCGGCCAGGCAAAGGCTCAGGAAGTAAATAAGGAGATTGCGAAGTATGTAGATGTTATGATCGGCAACGAGGAGGACTTTACAGCCTGCCTTGGATTTGAGATCGAGGGCAATGACGAAAATCTGAAGGAGCTGAATATCGACGGTTATCGAAAGATGATCAACGAGGCCGCTAAAACCTATCCGAATTTCAAGGTCGTGGCGACTACCCTGAGAAAAGTAAAAACGGCGACAGTCAATGACTGGAGCGCGCTTTGCTGGGCGGACGGAGAAATCTACAAGGCTGCGGATTACAATGGGCTTGAGATTATGGATCGTGTCGGCGGCGGAGATTCCTTTGCGTCGGGACTTGTCTATGGACTCATGACGGGCAAGGGAGCGGAAGCGGCGGTCAACTATGGCGCGGCGCATGGCGCGCTGGCGATGACGACGCCCGGAGATACGACGATGGCGAGCCTGAAGGAAGTAGAGGGCATTATGTCCGGCGCGGGTGCGAGAGTACAGAGATAAAATACAGCGTTAAAGCGCAGAGATAAAGTACAGAGGTATTTTTCAGGGGTACATCCGAGAAAATTACAGAATTACACGGAGAAACCGAATCAAAGACAAAACCGGAGCATTTGCCTGAGGATGGATGCTTCGGTTTTTCCATATACGCTGCGTCTGTCCGGTTCACACAGGTGAACTCTGTCTTGGTGCAGACAGACAGCGGGCGTGTGGCCTGTAACGGCATCCGGCTAATTAAATCGCTGCGCAATGGAGCCGGATGCCCGAAAACACTACGTTTTCACTCCGCACCCCGCAGCAAGTG
>JAJQIE010000213.1 GCA_021199395.1 Lachnospiraceae bacterium
GCGCTTGAGCTGGGCTTTGACGGTATTAATATTGATTTTGAGGGGATTGCCCAGGCCGGCGACCAGGTGACCGTGCTGGAGCAGATGGAGCACTGGACAGAGATCGTGACGGCGGACGGATATATTGGATATATCAGAAACAGCAATCTCACGGATATCACAGAGAATGTAGTACGTGATACATATTATCAGGCGGATTACAGCAGCATTCATCTGGAAGAAAAAGTGAGCCTCGTGTGGCATCAGATCAATTACGCCGCGATGAATGACAATCTCTCGGCGGATATCGAGAATATGGCCGGTGTGAATGTGATCTCCCCGACCTGGTATTATCTGAGCGACAACAGCGGGGCTGTGCTGTCCTATGCCAGTGAGGATTATGTAGAGGAAGCGCATGCTGCCGGGCTGCAGGTATGGGCTCTGGTCAGCAATTTCAGTGAGGAGGTCAGCACATCCACTCTGCTTGCGACCCGCTCTTCGCGCCAGACGGTACAGAACTACCTGATTGAGCAGGCGCTTGAGCTGGGCTTTGACGGTATTAATATTGATTTTGAGGGGATTGCCCAGGAGTCGGGATATGATTATGTGCAGTTCCTGCGCGAGCTGTCAATCCTCTGCCGCAAAAACGGGATTATTCTGTCCGTGGATGTGCCGGTGTCGATGGATTACAATACCTACTATGACAGGGAGGAGCTGGGGACTGTCTGCGATTATGTGATTATGATGGGCTATGATGAGCATTATTCCGGCTCTGACGCCGGGAGCGTGGCGTCGATGTCATTTGAGGAAAACGGTATTTTGGATCTGCTGGAGGAAGTAGATTCCTCAAAAATAATTCTTGCGATCCCGTTTTATTCCAGAGTGTGGTATACAGAGACGCTTTCTGACGGTTCTTCCACAGTCACTAGCGAGGTCGTCACTATGGAGGAAGCGCAGCAGCTGCTTCTGGATAGGGGCGTCACCTCTGCCTATGACGAAAGCACCGGCCAGCAATATGCCGAATGGACTGCATCTGATGGCCGTCTCTGCCAGATCTGGCTGGAGGACGCTTCGTCTGTCTCCGCCCGCGTCGCCCTTGTGAGCCAGTATGAGATTGGCGGCATTGCGGCATGGCGGCTGGGGTATGAGACGGACGATGTGTGGAGTGTGATCAGCGGGGGCATATAAGCGTGTTTTGCGGAAGATATTACGGAGAAGCCATATGATTTTATATGAAGACAAAGAGATCCTTGTCTGCCACAAACCGGCAGGAGTTCCGGTGCAAAGCGCATCGGTAAGAGAGAAGGATATGGTCAGTATTCTGAAGTGTCATCGGAAGGATGAGATTTATGTCGTCCACCGGCTGGATCAGCCGGTGGAGGGCGTTCTGGTGTTTGCAAAGACAAAGAGAGCGGCTGCTGACCTGAGCCGTCAGATTGCGGATGGAAGCATGAAGAAACTCTATCGCGCGGTAGTGTCCTCTGATGTGGCACCTTATTCCGGCACGGATGAGTGGCATACCCTGGTGGATTATCTTGTAAAGGATGGGAGAAGAAATCTGTCCTGTGTCTCAGATGCGGGGAATAAGGCCGCAAAGCGCGCGGAGCTGAGATACCGGATCCTCGGTTGCCGGAAAGAGTCTATCGTTGGGAGTACCCCTGTACGGACGCGTCAGGGAATCCGTGTCGATACAGACGCTGATGAACGGGGGACTTCATCTGAGCGTGAATTTTTACTTGTCGAGATAGAGTTAAAGACCGGGCGGCATCATCAGATCCGGGTGCAGATGGCGCATGCGGGATTGCCGCTTGCGGGCGACCGGAAATACAATCCGCACGGGGAAGAGGACGCGACGTCCCTGGCGCTCTGCGCAGTCTCACTTTCCTTTCGCCATCCGGCGTCAGGAAAAGCGATGCGGTTTGAGACAAAGCCCCAGGCGGAAAGATTTTTGTCATTTACGATATAAAAAACGGAATCCTGCAAATACTATCCTCATTCGGAGTAATGGGGGCTGTATATGTCGGAAACGAAAAAGCTGATAGCTATTTCAGGGATTACTCTGGCAGTATATATGGGGATGAAATTCCTTCTGCCCTATGTAATTCCTTTTTTGATCGCGTATCTTCTGGTGCGTCTGCTGAATCCGGCGACTGAGAAGATCTGCAGGAGGCTGGTCTGGAAAAAGGAAGTGATTGTCTCGGTTCTGCTGACGGCGCTGCTGGTCCTTGGCTGTTTTCTGATTTATCTGTTTTATGGGATGCTGACGGGGCAGATTCGGCGGATCGCGATGAACTTTGATTATTATTCTCATTGTGTCTGTGGATTCATTGACAATTGCTGCCTGATGGTAGAGAGTCATTTTGGAATCAACGTGGAGTCGGTAAAAGCCTTTATTTATACGGAAATTGAGACTGCTACGGAGCAGGTACGCGTCTATATTGTGCCGGAGGTCGTGAATTATTCGGTCAGATATATAAAAAAACTGGCGCATGCAGGCATGTTTGTGCTGATGCTTTTTGTCGCAATCGTGCTTCTGATAAAGGATTACGACGAAATCAGAGAGCGGCTGGGAGAGTATCAGCTCTATCGGCATTTTCACAATATAACAGAACGGATGTGGAAGCATGGCGGTATGTACCTGAAAGCGCAATGCATGATCATCGGGGTGGTGATCGTGCTGTGTACGGTCGCTTTGTGGCTTCTTGGAAATCCGTTTTTTCTGGTGCTGGGAATTGTGATTGGGCTGCTGGACGCGCTCCCGTTTATCGGAACCGGGACGGTGCTGATTCCGATGGCTGTCTATCAGTTGTTTCAGAAGCGTTTTCGTCTGGCATTCTGCTATGTGGGCCTGTTTTTGCTGACCTATATTGTCCGGGAATTTCTGGAGCCCAGACTGATCGGGAAAAAGCTGGGCATATATCCGATCGTGATGCTGATCGTGGTCTATGCCGGGCTTTATCTGTTCGGTACGGCGGGGGTCGTGCTCGGTCCGGTGGCGCTGCTGTTGATTATGGAAATCTGGCGTGAAATCAATTTGTCCTTTACAGAGAAGAAAAAATAATCTATGATGGGAGCTGGAAACATTGTAAAAGGGGAATAAATATGAAACCAGAAGAGGAACTGGAACCGGAATCCGGGCTTAATAAAAAGCTGTCCGAGATTCTTGCGGGAATTATAGTTTCAGGTATAATTATACAGGCACTTTTTTTCGTCGTGGCATATTTTTACCGGCAGTTTTTAAGCAACAGCGCTTCCTTTGCGGCGGGACTCTGGATCGGAGTGGCGACGTCGTCGGTGCTGGCGGTGCATACGTACCGCTCGATTGCCCATGCGCTGGAGATGGAGCAGGATGAGGCAGAGCGATACATGCACAGAGTCTATATGATCCGCGCCATCGTTATTGCGGCGATGGCGGGCATGATCTGGTACACAAGGGTCGGGTCGGTGATGGCCTCGTTCCTGGGCGTATTC
>JAJQIE010000209.1 GCA_021199395.1 Lachnospiraceae bacterium
TAGCCTTTGTCTCTGCTTCCGTAGCCTTTGTCTCCGCCTCCGTAGCTTTCGTCTCCGCTTCCGTAGCCTTTGTCTCTGCCTCCGTAGCCTTTGTCTCTGCTTCCGTAGCCTTTGTCTCCGCCTCCGTAGCTTTCGTCTCTGCTTCCGTAGCTTTCGTTTCCGCCTCCGTAGCCTTTGTTTCCGCTTCTGTCGCTTTCGTTTCTGCTTCTGCAGCTGTTGCCTCCGCCTCCGTAGTATTCTCAGCCGCTGCCGTCTGTTCAGCCGCCACCACCGGAATCGCAGAACACTGCTGCCCAAGCAAAACCATTGCCAGAACAACCGCCGCTATCTTTCTCAACCTTTTCACCATTCGTTCCCCCTGTATGGTGTTATTCCAACCGTGTGACAGAAATCATTCTGCATCCGGTAAATGACGCCAGCCGTTTTACTTTGTACCAAAAATACGATCGCCGGCATCTCCCAGCCCCGGCACGATATATCCGTGATCATTCAGATGATCGTCCAGTGCGCCAATATACATATCCACATCCGGATGAGCCTTTTTCATCGCCTCGATCCCCTCCGGCGCTGCAATAATGCACATAAAACGAATGCTCTTGCAGCCCTTGTCCTTGAGCATCTGAATCGCGGCCACAGCGGAGCCGCCCGTAGCAAGCATCGGATCTACGACAAAGACCTCCCTCTCGCTGCTGTCCGCCGGAAGCTTGCAATAGTATTCCACTGGCTTTAAGGTTTCCGGATCGCGGTAAAGGCCGATATGCCCCACCTTCGCCGCCGGAATCATAGCCAGCATGCCGTCTACCATGCCAAGCCCCGCCCGGAGGATCGGAACCACAGCCAGCTTTTTGCCGCTCAGCTCCATCACAGTCGTCTTTGCGATCGGCGTCTCAATCTCGACCTCTCTCAGCTTCAGATCGCGGGTCGCCTCATAACACATATACATGGCAATCTCCCCGATCATTGCACGAAAGTCGCGCGAGCCTGTCTCTTTTCTGCGGATCAGACCTATCTTATGCTGAATCAGCGGATGATCCATAATCATAATTTTCTGCATTTTATCCTCCTTCTCGCTCATGCGCCGGGCCAGAGTTTCTTTTCCGGCCTCCATCATAGCACAAGCCCCCTCTTAAATCCTTTTTTAATTCTTAAATTTATCGTAAAAAAGCCTCACTTATTCATCCATCAGCTTCACTCTGCGGGCATGTCGCTCCGCCCCGGAAAACGGCGTATTCAGGAATGTCTCAGTAATTTTCACAGCAAGCCCGGCTCCGACTACGCGCGCACCCATACAGAGAATATTCGCGTCATTGTGCAGGCGGGTCGCCTCAGCGCTGAAGCAGTCGCCGCACAGAGCCGCGCGTATCCCCTTATACCGGTTCGCCGTCATGGACATACCTATACCGGTCCCGCAGATCAAAATACCCCTCTCCGCACTTCCGGAAAGAATCTCCTGCACTACCGCCCGCGCGTAAACCGGATAATCGACCGCGTCTGTGGAATAAGTCCCGCAGTCCTTATATTCGATCCCCTTTTCCTCCAGATACTTCATAATCTCCAGCTTCAGCTCATATCCCGCCTGGTCGCATCCGATCGCTAACATAATAATTCCTCCTCATTTAATTGTACTACCAGTTTTTTAATCAATGATTCCAGCTCCGAAAAGCACTGTCCATAATCCGCAAGCGTCCCCCCATATGGATTTCTGGGTTCCTCCGGTTCGCCGACAAACTGGTAAAGAACCTGCACCAGCTCCTCATGCTCCGGCTGGAATGTCTCCAGAACCTTCCGGCGTATCTCATCATTCATCGTCAGAAGCAGAGTCCGTTCATTGAAATCCTCCGGCTCCAGCGGATCGCTCATGTGTCCTTTCATGCTAAGTCCGTTGCTCACCAGCACCGCCTCCGCTTTAGGGTTGATCGGCTCCGGGAACAATACAATAAGTCCCTTGGACGTTACATCCAGAGCATCCAGCAGATATTTACTCTGCAGGATCGCCTCCGCCATTGGACCAGCGGCCGTATCTCCTTTCGTCACAAAGACCAGTCTGTCATACTTTTTCACTGTTTCGCCCCCATTTTAAACAAAGATAACCTGATGCCCCGCCGCCTTCATCAGACGATTCATGATCGCCGTTCCCATCTGAGGTGTCTCAAACGACTCCGAGTAAATCACAGAAACCTCCAGAAGGTCAAATTCCCGCAATATGGCGTACAGATGCTGTGCGATCGTCAGCTCCCGATCACGTGATCCGATGGATCTCACCAGTGCGTGAGCATAGCATCCCAGGCTCTCATCGGTAGCGATCACACCCGCCTGCTTTCCGGCCCCGTACTCCGCGGCAGTCAGCTCATTTATTTTCTCCTGTACGCGCTCCCGGTCTCCCTCCACAATAAAAAGCGGCGCTTTCGGAGCATAGTGGCGATACTTCATGCCTGGGGCTTTCGGATGAACCGATGGGTCGTCCGCTGACAGCCCGCGGTCCATTTCCACAGGACCGACCACCTGCTGCAGCATCTCGCGGCTGATATAGCCAGGCCGTAAAATCACCGGTATATCTTCCGTCAGGTCAACGATCGTAGACTCCAGGCCAATCGACACCGGACCGCCATCTATGATCATGTCAATAACGCCATCCATATCCTCCGCGACATGCTGCGCCGTCGTGGGACTCGGCCTGCCCGACGTGTTTGCGCTCGGCGCGGCTATATACCCGCCCCCCGCAAGAATCAGCGACCGCGCAATCACGTTGTCAGGCATACGTACCGCTACGGTATCCAGACCTCCGGTCGTCGCATATGGCACCGCCTCTGCTTTCTTCAATACCATCGTAAGCGGTCCCGGCCAGAACGCGTCTGAAAGCAGCTTCTCCTGCGGCGGGAGATCCCCGGTGATGGCTTTGATCGCATCCCATTCCGCGATATGTACGATCAGGGGATTGTCCGACGGTCGGCCCTTCGCTCGATAAATCCTTGCGGAAGCACCCGCATCCAGCGCATTTGCGCCCAGCCCGTAAACAGTCTCCGTCGGAAAGGCAACCAGCCCCCCGCTTCGCAGAATCTCACCCGCGCGGCTGATCCCATCCTCACGGACGCCGTCCCGCATATCCTCCAACACAGTATTCATCCTTTGCTCTCCTTCTTTTAAACAGTATACCACTATAAGCATTTTTTTGAAACTATTTTTATTGTTTTTTGATAATTCCTGTTTTTTTCTGTGTTCAAAAAAAGAAAGCTGTGATAAAATAGATTATCAGGCGTCCGGGACGACCGGTACGCCAGCGTCAGGAAAGGATACAGGGCTATGAGTGAAGAAGAAAAAGTAATCACACAGGAAACTGAAGAGGCAGCGGCGGAATGTCCGTCAGATGCAGGCACAGACGCCGTGACAGCGGCGGCAGCGAATGAAGCGGAACCCACAGCGGCAACGGATGGGGCAAGCGCAGGAG
>JAJQIE010000302.1 GCA_021199395.1 Lachnospiraceae bacterium
CCGGAGTTGAGATGACGGACAACTATGAAACAGGGGCCTGAGGGATGCTGGTTGTTCATAAAACAGGAATCAATCAACCTTTTGATATAAAATATCCATTTTTTCGTTTCCGGCAATTTTACCTCGCATAAACAAAGGCTTTCAACCACTTAACTCACTTAACTTTTCGACAGCGACCACACGCATCGGAAAATCTGTAGACAGATGAATCTGAGCATCCGGTCTTTCCGCTCCAATCAGAAATGAAAAAGCCGGATTATACCGCTGCATATTGCGCTTCACAACCGCCGCATTTGCATTGGCATAACAGTAACGACAGAGATGACCACAGGTATCATAAACGCTAATATGCAGGGCAAAAATAGGGTGTCGCTATATAAGAGGAAGCTGTGAAAGTGTTTCGGCAATATCCCCATCAATACAGATTGATTGATTTTTTATCTCACGCGGGCACATGGCTTCCCCCTTGTTAATACAGGCATATACTGCTTTCGGATTCTTTGCTGTCATACTCCAGAAGGGATACTTGATAATCACCGGAGTATTTGCGCCTACCCCCAGCTCCAGAAACAGAACATGCAGATTCTCATGCCGCCGGATAAACTCGTTATACCGCTCCGCAGCCAGATGCCATCCTTCATCCTCCACAAAGGTATCATCGCAGCGCAGATTCACATTCATCGGCGCACCGCAGAGCGGACAGCGCGGAACCAACTCCGATGGAATCTTCATGTCTTTTTGCTCTTTTACCATCTGCCGTACGGCTTCTTCATTGTCATAGGTCCTGTCATGGCAGGGTTTGGAGCACTGCCACAGGCCGTAGTCTCCCTGGGTGTAGAACAGCCGCTTTTTATCAAATCCGGCGAGTTGGAACTGATGATCCACGTTGGTGGTCAACACGAAATAGTCTTTGTCCTTTACCAACTCCAACAGGTTTGTGTACGGCTTTCCCACACACGCCTCATAGCGGTTGACCAGGATGTGCCGCGACCACCATGCCCAGGATTCCTCCAGGGTGTCAAAGGGATAGAAGCCTCCCGAATACATATCAGTGATGCCATACTTTATGTGAAAGTCTGAAAAGTATTTTTCAAACCGTTCCCCGCTGTAGCTCATACCAGCCGAAGCGGAAAGCCCAGCTCCGGCTCCGATGACAATAGCATCCGCTGATTCGATTTCATTTTTCAGTTGTAATAATGGATTCGGCTCTTTCGTTTGAGTGGAGAATGCTTTGCTTACTGTTTCACCGAAGGATGTCCCGGTAGATTTGTAAGTCGATGTCCTTGAAAACATTAAAAATCACCTCGATTTCGCTGTTGGTCTGTTCTTTGTATTCCTTTACTGTACTGACAGCAACCTGCGCCGCTTTGTCGTTGGGGAAATGAAATTCCCCGGTGGAGATACAGCAGAACGCGACACTCTTTATATCGTTTTGCTCCGCCAGTTCCAGGCAGGAACGATAGCAGGAAGCGAGCAGTTCCTTATCTTTTCTGGTCAACCAGCCGCTGACGATGGGACCGACGGTATGCAGTACATAGTCACAGGGCAGATTGAATGCCGGAGTAATTTTTGCCCTGCCGGTTTCCTCCTCGTGCCCCTGCTTTTCCATGAATTTTGCGCAGGCTGCGCGAAGCTGAACACCTGCGTAGGTATGAATGGCGTTATCAATGCAGCCGTGGTTTGGGCAGAAACAGCCCAGCATCTGAGAATTGGCCGCGTTGACAATCGCTTCGCAGCGAAGCGTGGTAATGTCCCCTTGCCAGAGATAAATCCCCTCCTGCATCGGCGTCAGGTCTGCAAAATCCGTAATCCCTTTGCGCCGAGTTTCTTCCTGCAAATAAGCGTCCTGTATTTCCATGAACTGATCACTGACCGGATTCGGCATACGCACATTGAACAGTGCCCGCAGGAGCCGTTTCTGCTGCTGTTCGTCGGATGGAATTTCCATGTCCCGGTATTGCGTTTCCTCTGAAAGAAGCGCCCTGATTAAATAAATTCTTCGTTCACCTTGTGTCATGGTTGTCCTCTCTTTTCGATGGTCTGCTTCGGGCAGGTTTCCGCACAGCGTCCACAGTGCAGGCAGCGGCTCTGGTCAATAACTACCGGCTTCACAGAAATATCAATGCACTTCTGGGGACAGACAGAGTAGCACAGCTTGCAGCCGATACAGGCGCTGCCCACGAAATAGCCGTTCGCCACGGACTCCGGCTGTCCGATCACAATACTGTCTCTCGTCACATGAGACGGATCACTGATGTCGAAGTATTCCCCACTGGCCTCGTACAGTCGGAACACTTCCAGAGCGCTGCGGGTGTCGCCGGGATATATCTTCTGCATATAAGGATTCTTTTCAAAAATTTCATCCAGTTTTTCGCTGCCGATATTCTGAATCCTTCCCCGCAGGGAAACAGACTTTTTGTCCTTTGTTGCGGATAGGGCGATGTATTTCTGTTCCATCAGCTGTGTATAAAAGGCTTTACCTTTTGCTGTCAGAAAGTATACACCCTTTTCATCCCACAGCATCATATCGATCGTGCGGGTCTGGGGATGACCGTCTGCGCCAATCGTGGCGACGGTAGTGGAGTGAATGTCCTCCACCAACATTTTCAGACAATCGTTTTTATCCATAATGTGTAAACCTCCATTCTGACGGTACAGCGGAGCGCCTGACAGCACAGTTTGTCCGTCAGGCGCTCTCGCTGATTGATTCGGTAAGCCTTAACACTTGCGGCAGATTAATCAGCCAATGAGCCAGGCGGCCACTTCGTCGGCAGCCTTCATGGTGTCCTCGCGCTCCATGACGGAGCCGGGAACGTTGGCATTGCCAGCCACATAGGCCTTGTATTCCCGGAAACCGGCAGTGGCGAAGCTCTTCAAGTTGGTTTCTACCATCTGGGTATACACATCCACGGGACCAAAGCCAGCACAGAAGTAACCGGCTACCTTCTTGTCCTTGCGAGAGGCCATGGACATATCCGGCTGGGTGAAGTCCATGAAGGAGTAGGTGCGATCCAGGAAAGCTTTCAGCTGGGCTGGGAACTGATCCCAATGGACAGGAGACAGGATAAGCATTGCATCGCAGCTGTCGATGGCGGGGATCAGAGCGGTGAAGTCATCCTTCTGAACACAGTTGGGGGTTTGCTGACGCTTGCAGCCGTCGCAGGCAAGACATACACGCACATCCTTCTCACCGATGTTAAAGGTTGTGACCTCAGCTTTCCCCTCCAGCTGCTCAACAAATCTCGTTTCCAGAGCATAGGAGTTACCGTTGCGACGCTTGCTTGCATTGATGATAAGTACTTTTTTCATGATGATACCTCCAAATATCAATTTTATGTAAGGATTCGATTGCTGTTGACTTTATTTTATCAACAGGTCAACAGCTTGTGAAGTACGCACAATATTGTGGCATAGTTACCGGC
>JAJQIE010000191.1 GCA_021199395.1 Lachnospiraceae bacterium
GCTACTTGGCGTGGCTTTTAGCTTCATCTACTCTGGCTAGGGTGTGACCTGTAACTTTTTTGTTACCCTTTTTATAAAATTTTTTAATCGCCCTTGTATTCTTTCAGATTTGTGCTAAACTTGCTTGGGCACTTATAAAGAAAAAAGAATGGCCGTTATATCAGGAAGGCTTCGCACTATCCGGCGAGCCAGACGGCGTCTGATCAGGAGAGAGAGTATATGGTAAGAAACGACGTAAGAAATATTGCAATTATCGCGCACGTAGACCACGGTAAGACCACTTTGGTGGATGAGCTGCTCAAGCAGAGCGGCGTATTCCGGAAAAATCAGGAGGTCGCGGAGCGCATCATGGATTCCAACGATCTGGAGCGTGAGCGCGGCATCACGATCCTGTCAAAAAATACCGCGGTAACGTATAAAGATACAAAAATCAATATCATCGACACCCCCGGCCATGCCGATTTTGGCGGCGAGGTCGAGCGCGTCCTGAAAATGGTAAACGGCGTGATCCTGGTGGTCGACGCGTTTGAGGGGGCAATGCCACAGACCAAATTTGTACTGCGCAAGGCTCTGGAGCTGGCGCTCCCCGTCATCGTCTGTATCAACAAAATCGACCGTCCGGAGGCGCGTCCCACTGAGGTCGTTGACGAAGTGCTGGAGCTTTTTATTGAGCTGGAGGCTTCTGATGAACAGCTGGACTGCCCCTTTGTGTATGCATCCGCAAAAGGTGGCTATGCAAGCTATGACCCCGCAGTACCAGGTACAAATATGGAACCGCTCTTTGAGACAATTGTAAATTACATTCCCGCCCCACAGGGCGACGAGACGGGTCCGACACAGGTACTGATCAGTACGATTGATTACAATGAGTATGTCGGGCGCATCGGTGTTGGAAAAGTAGACCGCGGCACGATTTCCGTAAATCAGGAAGCCATTATTGTCAATCATCACGATCCGGATAAAAAGCAAAAGGTAAAAATCAGCAAGCTCTATGAGTTTGACGCTTTAAATAAGGTAGAGGTTGCCTCCGCAACGATCGGTTCCATTGTGGCGATTTCCGGTATTTCCGATCTCCATATCGGAGATACCATCTGCGCGCCGGACGCGCCGGATCCCATCCCGTTTCAGAAGATTTCCGAGCCGACGATCTCTATGAATTTTATTGTCAACGACAGCCCGCTCGCCGGTCAGGAGGGCAAATATGTCACCTCCCGTCATATCCGCGACCGTCTCTACCGTGAGCTGAACACTGACGTCAGCCTGCGCGTGGAGGATACGGAGGATACCGATACTTTCAAGGTTTCCGGGCGCGGCGAGCTGCATCTTTCCATTCTGATCGAAACGATGCGCCGCGAGGGCTTTGAGTTTGCAGTCAGCAAGGCTGAAGTCATCTACAAAACCGATGACCGCGGCAAAAAGCTTGAGCCGATGGAGCTCTGCTACATCGACGTCCCGGAAGAATTCTCCGGGACAGTCATCCAGAAGCTCAGTCTCAGAAAAGGCGAGCTGCAGGGAATGAGCATTGGACAGGGCGGCTATTCCCGCCTGGAGTTTTCGATCCCATCCCGCGGCCTGATCGGATACCGCGGAGAATTTCTGACAGACACAAAAGGAAACGGTATCATGAATACCATTTTTGACGGTTATGGTCCCTACAAGGGAGATCTCACCTACCGCAATCTTGGCTCTCTGATCGCCTTTGAGTCCGGAGAATCCGTCGCATACGGACTTTTCAACGCACAGGACCGCGGAACCCTGTTCATCGGCCCTGGCGAAAAGGTCTACTCCGGTATGGTTATCGGACAGAGCGCAAAACCGGAGGATATTGAACTGAATGTCTGCAAGACCAAGCATCTGACAAATACACGCGCCTCAGGTTCGGACGAAGCGCTGAAGCTGACGCCGCCAAAAATTCTGAGTCTGGAGCAGGCACTGGAATTTATCGACACAGACGAGCTGCTTGAGGTGACCCCGAAAAGTCTTCGCATCCGCAAAAAAATCCTGGATCCGACGCTGCGGAAGCGCGCCGGCTTCAGGAAAGCGCACAATTAGAACCACCTGAAACAGATTTTCCACTGGCCGGGGGAGCGCAGAATGCTCTCGTATTCTTCTACCGTTAATACATCCTCCAGCCGGCGGAGCTCATCCTCCTCAACCACAGCGTGAAGGCAGTCAGAAAAGCAGAGGCCGGGATAAAGCAGGCACCACCAGTTCTGCCCCCGCGCCTCTCCAAGCTCAATGCGCAGGGCTTCATACCATCCCGCGGGAAACGAGCAGTCACCATAGGTGCGGTCAGGAAAATAGCTCTTACTGATTTCCGCAGAAGCGCGATAGGATACGCCCTGCTCATCCAGTACCCCGTCAGCGACTGCTTCAATCTGCGACAGATTTTCGGATAAAAACTGCAAAGCCGCCTCCCGGTCAGTCAGTTCTGCTGCCGCCTCAGACATCCATGCCAGCACCACGTCGCGCACCTGATATTTTATACTCTGATCTTCTTCACTATCGCTGTTCGCAAGTACGTGAAAGCGGAGCACCTCCTTCGCAATACCCTGCTGCAGGACAGAGCGGTGAGCCGCTGCGGCCACCGCATTGAGGAACAGAGACAAAATCAGAATAACAAGTGCAGAGCTGATATAGCTGCTGAGATAATGCCTGAGGCACCTTCTGTTCGATGTTTCATTCAACGCAGTGTTTGCTGTTATATTCGTTTTACTTTCAATCGTTCGGTTTATAAGCATTACAGGCAACCTCCATTTCTATCCCGGAGTGTTGCCTGTAATTTTATTATTATTCAATAGTGACCTGATTTGGACATCAAAGCTCCTCTCAACATTTGCAAGGCAACCGCTGATACGGTTTCCATTGGCTTTGAGGAAATTGAACGCTGTATTCGTTGCTTCCTTGCATCCCCTGTCAGAGCCAATACCTGTACAGTCGAGCTTTCCGTTTCCGGGAAGCATCTGTGATTCAAGACGGAATACACCGAGCATACCCGACTTGCCACGGGAAACGGTATAGACCTGTCCGGGATTGCACATTCCTTCCGGTATAAGTTTGCCGCCGCCCTGTTCCGGGACGGAAACGTAGTGTTCCTCAAAAGTCTCGTTGTCGATGTATGAGAAGTTCACATCGTAGAACTCCATGCCACCCAGTTTTTTGAGCTGCTCCTTTACACGGCGGCGCATCTCCAGAGACAGCTGCAGGACTTCCTCCAGCTCCTCTTTGGTAAACTCACCGTCCGGATACATGAGCTTCAAATAGCCATCAACCATCTTCCGTACAGCGATGGTATCGCGCTGGTTGAGGTTTTTGCCGAGACGGAACTAATGATCGAGTGCGTCTCCGTATTGTTCTTTCCGTAATTCACGGATAAACTCAGAGAGATAGTCGGTGATGAACCCATAATCATTTGTAA
>JAJQIE010000058.1 GCA_021199395.1 Lachnospiraceae bacterium
GCGACAACCAAGGAGAGCAGTTCAGCGACAGCTCATGAAATCAGCAACACTATACTGTAAAAAACAGGTTATTTTGTTATGGAAAATATTTATAGTAAATGACAAAAGAATTTTGTCGTTCACTATAAACGCATCCGTTTTGGAGAGGAGAGAAGGATATGCGTTTTATACATGTCGCAGATGTGCATTTGGGCGCGGCGCCGGATCACGGATATGTCTGGGCGAAAAACAGAGGCCGTGAGCTGTGGGAGAGCTTCCGGCAGTGCATTGCGGACGCGAATGAAAAAAAGGCAGATCTTTTGCTGATCGCCGGCGATCTGTTCCATCGCCAGCCGGAGCCGCATGAGCTAAAAGAAGTAAATTATCTTTTTTCTACTCTGGAAAAGACGGTAGTAGTGCTGATTGCGGGGAATCATGATTATCTGACGCCGGGGGTGCCTTATGCCGGTTATCCCTGGAATGAGAATGTAGTCTGCCTGTTTTCACCGGAATGTGAGAGAGTACGTCTGCCGGAGCTGAAGACGGAGATTTACGGGTTCAGTTATTACCGGCAGGAGATTACAGACCCGCTTTACAATGATATTGTCGCGGAAAAAAACGATTACTTTAAAATCCTGCTTGCCCACGGGGGCGATGCGCGCCATATCCCTCTTAGCAGGGAACGGCTGGCAAACGCGGGATTTGATTACATCGCGCTGGGGCATATTCACAGGCCGCAGGTATTTATCCGCAATCTTGCCATGTATTCCGGGGCGCTCGAACCGATCGACTGTGAGGATACCGGACCGCACGGCTATATCCTGGGAGATGTGCAGCGCAGAAAGGTAAAGCTGTCGTTTGTGGAAAAGGCGCAGCGGCAGTACCGCAGGGAGGACGTGCCGGTCGATGAGAATGACACAGCCTTTTCGGTCCGGGAGAAGATTGCCGGAATGATTCAGCAGACAGGCAGTCAGGATACATACCGGATTACGCTTACCGGGCAGCGCGACCCCAAATTTCGCGCGGATATCCGGGAATATTTAAAATGTGGACGCGTACTGGAGATTGAAGATCGGACAGTGCCTGCGTTTCATCTGGAAGAGCTGAAAAAACGGTACCAGGGGCAGTTGGTCGGTGATTTTATAGAAAGCTTTGGGGATGCCCCGCAAAGTCCTGTAGAGCAAAAGGCGCTGGCATATGGACTGGAAGCCTTGCTGTATCCGCAGAAGTAAGGGTGTCTTGGGAGAGGGGAAAGATGGAAATACAGGAATTAATGATCAAAAGCTATGGAAAATTTTCCAACCATCATATGACTTTTCGTCCGGGGATCAACATCATCTACGGAGGAAATGAATCCGGGAAAACAACGATCCATTCCTTTATAAGGGCGATGCTGTTTGGCATGAGCCGGGGGCGGGGGCGCGCGGCAAAGACAGATGAGTATCAGCTCAGGCAGCCGTGGGATACGCCGGGCGCGTTTCTTGGGAGTATGAGGTTTGCTGAGGCCGGTGAGATCTATCGGATCGATCGCTGCTTCGACCGCAGCGCAAAGCCGCTGACGCTGGTGTGCGAGTCCAAAGCGATGGAATCTGGGCAGGCGCAGGAGGATCTGGACGCCCTGCTGGGCGGTATCAGCGAGTCTGCTTTTTTAAATTCTGTTTTTATACCGCAGGCACGGTGCGAGACGGATGAGGCGCTGGCTCAGGAGCTCAGACGCTATATGATCAACAGCGAGAGCGCTATGGACAGTGATATAGACGTGGCGCAGGCTTTGCAGGCGCTCCGCAAAAAGAAAAAGCAGCGCGAGCTGAAAAAAAAGAAAGAGGATGCCGCATTAGAGGAAAAAATCAGCCAGAAGCAGGGAAAGGCGGATAGGATACGCCAGGAGCTGGAATTGCTGCGACGCCAGGCGGAGTATTACCGGGGCGACGACGCGGGAGGGAATGAGACCCCGGACCGGAGCGATGGCACAGGGCAAAATGGAAGCCCGGCCTGGAAGCGCCGCCTGCTCACGCTCCTGTTTTTTCTGGCCGGAGTCGTGACGCTGACCGGAGCTTTTATCATGGAGGAGAAGAACATCCGCCTGTTCCTCGGCTTATTTACCGCGCTTTTCTGGGTGATGACCCTGGGAGTGTATCTGCTGTTCCGACCGGCGTCGCCTGAGAAGTCTGAAAAAGTGGAAGAGTCCTCTCGCATACGCCAGACGGGGATAGAACGCGCCGCCAGTGAAAGAAACGCGTCGCGTTTGGGCGGCGCTATGGTAACGCCCCCTCGCATACGCTCGGCGGCAGAACGCGCCGCCGATGAGAGAAACGCGTCGCGTTTGGGCGGCGCTGAGGAATCAGAGTATGTACAGGACTGTCCTCCGGAGCTTTTAAAGGAGATCCGGAGCAGAGAGACGGCATATCAGAAGCTTCAGGATGAACTGGAAATTCTTTACCAGCAGCATGTTCGCCCGGACGGAGAGGATACGGAGCTGGCAGCGCTGACTCTGGCGATAGACCGGATTTGCGAGATATCGGATCGGATCTGCCAGGAAAGCGGAGGTCGGCTGAATGAGACTGCTTCGGAGATTCTGGACGAGATTACAGGAGGGCGTTACAACCGCATTGTGATGGACGAGACGGCTGAAGTGCGGATCCATACGCCCTCGCGGGTGCTGGGGCTGAGTCAGGTCAGCGGCGGAACCATGCAGCAGATCTATTTTGCTCTGCGCATGGCTGCCGGGGAAATTTTTTCGGAGGACGTGAGGCTTCCGGTCATTCTCGACGAGACCTTTGCGATGTATGACGACCGAAGGCTGGAGGCGACGCTCCGGTGGCTGAAAAAAAGCGGTCGGCAGGTGATCCTGTTTACCTGCCAGAACAGAGAGCGTGAGATGCTGAATCGACTGTGAGCGGACAAAGACCGGACAGAGTGAACGGCGAAGGTTGTTTCTTTTAATATAAACATTTTTTGCACACCCGGAAAAGCGGCAGTTTGCTGTATTTTTCCGGGTTATTCACATTATCCACAGGTTTATTCACATGTGATGTGAAAAAAAGCGGGTGATTATTTGTGGAAAATCAGATTTACATAATATTTCGACAGAATTTGCGCATTTTCAGCAGGAAAGGGATATTTGGAATGTTATTGTCAACTATTTATCCACATTATCCACACAATTCACAGGAAAACTGTGGGTGGACAGCGTATTGCCTGGTGGAAAACTATCTGTTCTCTTTTTTAAGAAACTATGATATACTGCTTTTGTTCAGTTTGTGGATGGTTTGCGGTTTCCAGCGGAAACGTCCCTTATCCAATTAAGGAAGGTACAGGCAATGAAGATTTATACGGACGCCCCGGAAGGCTTCACGGTGATACAGAATACTTTTATCGATCAGTATATGCCCCACGCGAATGGAGAATTTGTCAAGGTATATCTGTA
>JAJQIE010000002.1 GCA_021199395.1 Lachnospiraceae bacterium
CTCCGATACGATGCCATCCTTTACAATTTTCTTCTCATGATAAATATCATAGAGAAACAAATTTAATGCGTCAACACGCTGCTTCAGCCCCACTTCGAGCTGTTGAAAATCGTCATGCGTAATCACTCTTGGAATCGGATCAAACGGAAAAAATTGTTCTCGAAACGTTCCATTCTTGTAAATGCCAAATTTCACGCCATATCGGCGAAGAAGCTGATTGATTTCTTCTGTATTCGCAATTAAATCTGTGTGAATTGCAGTTGTTTCTTGTGCTGCTGACATAATCGGTCACTTCCTTCAAAATACCGGCAAATAAAAATTAGAAAAGGCGCTTCCTTTCACCTATGAAAAAGAAGTGCCCTTGCTTACCGATATTGTATAGAGGCAACACTACTGCGGCTTCGCGCCATCTGCTTAGATCTGACGCTAAGTCTTGTACTGTGCTGCCTAAAGTTATTATAACACAAGCCCCCAAAAAAGTCAAGTCAGAATTCCGCGAAAGCTGTTTTCATAACATAAACCGCAAAAAACAACGAAAAGAAAAGATTTCATCGTATTTTCCTTTTTCACGTTGTCGCGGCATCTGTTTTTTGATGTGCCAACAGCGTCTCTAAAAATTGCTTGCCATATTTCTGCGCCTTCATCACGCCAATCCCTGATACCTGTCGCATATCGTGCATCGTCTTTGGTCGTTTCCGGCACATATCGCGAAGCGTTGCATCAGTTGCGATAAAGTACGGCGGAATGCCTTCATGATCAGAGAACTTTCTTCGCAATCCGCGCAGTTCCTGAAACAGTGCCTGATCATCCGCAGACATGGTCGGATCTGCAGCTGCCGCAGCAATCGATTTATTATTCGGCTGGATTGGTACGCGCCAGGTCACCGTTTTCTGATCGTGAATAATCTGCGCAGATCCTGGCGTCAGCACAAGCTCCTGATATTCCAGAAACGGCCGCGTTGCCAAATTTTCCTGGCACAGCAGTTCTTCAATGAGCTTTACCACCTCGCGCTGTGTCATGTCCTTTAAGATGCCATACGTAGAAAGCTGATCCAGGTTCATTTACTTTATGGTTTCACGCTGACTTCCAATAAGCACATTTGCAGTCATTGACTTGCTGAGATGATAACCCTGTTTTTGTCCGCGATAGACGCAGGAGATGATCTTTTTCGCTTCGAGCGTAATATCTTTCTCGCGATAATTCGTCTGGCAGCAGAAGCAGTTTCCGCAGCTTTCCGGTGCGGATTCGCTAAAATATCCTAAGATCCGTTTGCGCAGGCATGTCGTAGACGTTGCGTAAAACGTCATCTGCCGCAGCTGTTCGTAGCTTTTGTCAAGTAGCGAATTTCGAAGTGCTTCGTCATCCGGCACATTGGTTTCTTTGGAACGATAGATCAAAAAGCGATTGATTTGTACATCCTTGCCCTGGTGCAGCAGCACGCACTGTGCCGGTTCGCCATCGCGCCCTGCACGCCCTGCCTCCTGATAATAGCTTTCCAGATCCATTGGCATGTTGTAGTGAATCACAAAAGAAACGTTTGACTTATCAATTCCTATACCGAACGCGTTAGTTACAACCATGATCGTTTTTCGGTCATAGAGAAAGTCCTCTTGATTCTGCACACGCTCTGCATCAGAAAGCCCGGCATGATAACGCGATGCCGCATAGCCTTTTCCGCAAAGCGAAGCACAGACCTCCTCAACGGTTTTGCGCGTAGAGCAATAGACAATTCCGCTTTTCCCCTGATTTTCCTGCATCAGCTGAAGCAATGCCTCCATCTTATTCTTCGGCGCGCATACGCCGAAAAACAGATTCTTCCGATCGAATCCGGTGTGAATCATCTCCGGCTGCTGCAGCTGCAGAATGTTTGCAATGTCATCTTCAACTTGCTGCGTTGCGGTTGCGGTAAATGCCGTACAAATCGGACGAGCGGACAGCTGCTGGATAAATACAGGAATGTCCAAATAGCTTTGACGAAAATCCTGTCCCCATTGCAATACACAATGTGCCTCGTCCACAGCAACCATGCTGATTTTCACTTTCTTTGTCAGCCGCAAAAAGCTCTCTGTCATCAGACGCTCCGGCGCTACATACAAAATCCGGCATTCTCCCATACGTACCAACTGCATCGTGTCGTAAAATTCCTCTGACGTAATACTGCTGTTGACATATGCCGCCGGAACGCCGACCTGACGCAGTGCTTCTACCTGATCCTTCATCAAAGAAATCAACGGTGAAATCACAATCGTCAGTCCCGGCAGAAGCAGCGCGGAGATTTGATAACACAGACTTCCCTACACCGGTCGGCATCGCTGCCAGCACATCCTTACCGGACAAAATCGCGTCAATCGCCTGTTTTTGTCCGGTACGAAAAGCGGCGTGTCCAAAATAACGCTGTAGTAAAGCTTCCGGTTCTATCATGAAATTGCGTCACCATCCCCATTTTCTTGCCAGTGCTCCAGTTCCGCCCGCGCACTTTCGAGCAGCAGCGCACTCGGCGCATCGCCGCCCATAATCCGGGCGATTTCATGAACACGCCCCTCCAAATCCAGATCTGTCACATGCGTTTGTGTACGGCCACATTTGGTTTGCTTTTCAATCATCAAATGATGATCCGCCATAACGGTAATTTGCGACAAATGCGTAACGCAAATTACCTGGTGAATTTGTGCCACCTCGCGCAGCTTCATGCCGATTTTCTGTGCCGCCTTTCCACTGACGCCGGTATCAATTTCATCGAAAATCAAAGAGGGCACGCCATCGCGATCCGCCACAACACATTTCAGTGCCAGCATAATCCGAGACAGCTCGCCACCGGACGCAATACGCGCCAATGGCCGCGGCTCTTCTCCGCGGTTTACGGAGATCAAAAATTCTAGACTATCCATACCATGAATGGTCAGCTTGCCCTTTGTATGCTTACCAACCAGAACGACATTGGGCATGTTGAGAAATTCCAGCTGCTCGGTCACCGCAGCAGTGAAGCGTTCCAGCTGCGCTGCGCGATGATCTGAGAGTGCTTTGGCTTGCGCAGAAACCTGTTCGAGAAGCGCCACCTTTTTCTGATGCATTTGGGCAATCTCCGCCGCATCGCTCTGCATTTGCTGCAGCTCCTGTTCCGCCTGCGCGCGCCGTTCTACAAGCTCGTCACCGCTTCCACACTGAAAATCACGGCACAGGCGGTGGATTTCCTGTAAGTGCTTTTGCACCCATGCATAGCGCTGCGAATCTAAATCAATCTGATGGTAAAGACTGCGGCATTCTTCGGCAATATCACGCAGTTCAATTCCTGCCGCCGTAAGCCGTTCGGAAAGCGCGGTGAAGTCAGAGCGTATTTCAGAAAATGATGACAGTTCCTCTCCTGCTGCTTCTGTCAAAGTCACGGCAGACATTTCCGT
>JAJQIE010000263.1:0-8299 GCA_021199395.1 Lachnospiraceae bacterium
GAGGCAGCGCTTCAATTTCGCAGGATTTGATATTGTCTTTCAGGCGGATGTCAGACGACGAGACGGAAATGTTAGCGCTTGAATACGTGCTTCCCGCTGTACCGTATTGGCCGTACACTGTGACAAGGCCACTGTTTGTGCCAATGGCTGATGTCCTATTACCGTCACCACTTATACTTGCTACTGGACGCCGACTTGTTCCTGACCAATCAATAAAATAAAGAGCTCCTTGTGCATAAACCGTAGTCTGCAAGTAAACCGTTCCATCAGAATTATTAACGGCAAACGGTCGTAAATCGTTCCATGCGCCGTATTGGTCATACGCATTCGTCAGCAAGAAATATGTCATGGAGCTATCATTTCGGATCATAAAACCATAATTTCCAGCAATTGCACGAAATTGAGCGTAGCCAGATGTCATCAATGCCTGAATTTCGTTATCTACTCGAATCGTTCCACTAATATTCATGCTTCCAGAACCATCAATAACTATATACTGCGAAGTAGACCCACTATACGGTATAAAATACAGTCCAGTATTTCCATTATTTCCCATGATGCAAATACAACCAGCTTGGTTTTGATCGCCTATATAGCAGTCATCACCCATAAGGTTTAATATGCCATTTGCAAAAGTAACTGAGCCATGGTGGGTTGTTACTCCAGCTACATCAAAAGTGCTTGCGTATACTATATTGTCTGTCCCCCATGTCATAGGACATATATAATTTCCTGAACTGTCTATATGATAAAATCGTAAGTTTCCATTAAAAGAATCTGTCCCCCAGCATCCACCATAAGCAGATGGAGAATATATTTCTATATTTCCTCCTTCGCCGTCAGAGTAAATGTTTACGTTTCCATCGCCGCCTGTAGCAGAAATGGCATTTGTAGCTGTGATACTGCCCGATGTAATAGAGCCTGAAAATGAGCATCCATTTGGAGCATCAAAGGTAAGTGCACCAGATGTCCATTCGATAATTCTGCTTGTATAATCTGAACTCGAACTGGCATTATGAAAGTCTATAAATGGATACGTGGCAGACAGTTCTATACATGGTGTAAATAAACTGCCATTGAACTGCGTGCTTCCATTTGTTCCAAACACTATATAATACGTGAGATTACCGGAACTATCTGCATGATACGCTCTTAAATTGCTATCATAAGAATCTATCTCCCAGAATCCACCATAAGCAGATGGAGAATATATTCGTATATTTCCTCCTTCGCCGTCCGACCAGATACGCACATCCCCATCGCCACCTGTAACATAAATGGTATTTGCGTATACAGCACCACCGCATAAATTGTTAAAACTTCCACTCGATATACACGCCGTATCAATTGCCACAGTTTGTAGCTTCGTATAGCCATCAACTACCATTCCATTTGCAGAATTTACCACAAACACATCTGCAATCGCAACGGACGATGATGGGTTACAAGATGTATCGTATGCAAAAAATTCTATTGTTCTCGACTCTACAGTCAATTCAACTCCGGCAAGTAAAAAGGATGTAGCTGCAACATCTCCTGAAAAATCACCGGTTGCGCCAACAAATGTAGCTCCGATAATCGTCCCAGTCGCTGTGATATCCTGCGAAAATAATTCTGTAGTATCAATCTTATCAGCCGTAATGGAATTTGCTTCTATCCGTGCCGCATCAATATAACCGCTTGTGATTTTTGCAGCATCCAGACTGATAATCTGCGCATTGCTTATTGCAGCATCAGCTATAATACCGCTGTCTGCCGTTATCGTCCCTGCGGCTATCCGGTCGGCTGTGATGCTTTTTGCAACTATTACAGAGCCGTCAATATAATTCTGATATTTTTCATCCGTCAATTGCGACGCTGTCAAACTGTCTGACGTGGCATTGATTGCATAATACAGACCGTCTGTGCCTTTCAGCACAAGCGCATCCGCTACGATTGTATTTGCCACAATGCAATCCCCGTATATTGTTACGCCGCTCAGAGTACCGGTCACATACCCGTCAACAATAGTAACGTCTTTCAGCACGCCAACATCCGCAAATAGCCTCCCTACAGATTCCGCCGCAACATTGCTTAATTCTATGTCGGCATATTTTGCCAGCAGTCCTCCGATATCTGCCGTTGCAATTTCTGCTTCACCTGCTATCAGTTTATTTACCGCCGCCTCGCCGATGATTGCGCTTGTAATATTCGCATACCGCGTATTCAGCGTAGAAATGTCAGCATTTGCCACATCCAGGTTTTCAATCGTAGCATATTTTAAATCAGCCTCTGTTGCCGTCAGCGCCGTTGTTTCCAATGATCCAATTCTTGCACTCACTGCATCAAGTTCGCCATTGATTGTCACAATGCCATCTGTGGCAGTAATTATGCTGTCCGATAATGAAGAGAGTTCCGATGAAAGCGTTCTGGAAGTCGTAGTTGTGCTGCCGTCTTCCCCGATTGACGTTTCAATCACTACGACTCCATCCGCAGTAACACCATATACATAGTAGCCGTTTACCGTGCCGTCGGAATTAGTAATTTTCTCAAATGCATTAGCTGCGGCTTCCAGTCTGGATTGCAGTTCTTCCCATGTCAATGTAGTATTCGACAATTCACAGGTGTTTTTCCATGGATTATCCGGATACTCTGTCAGTTTTACAATCCTCTGCCTGTCTTTGATCCCTGTTTCTTCATCCAGGAGCTGCACAGTGTCACCCAGGCCAAAATCCATGATTGCATACTGTGATTTTTGCTTTGCCAGGTCAACGATATCCGCACTGTATGATTTTTTAGGCTTTGACAGGTCACCAAGTTTTGATACCGCGTCTTCTTTCAGTGCGTCAGCATCTTCATAGCTTGTATCCTCCCAGATTAGCGTGCGTATTTTATTGGAATACTGGTAGTTCTCTACATATCCAATTCCATCATTCACGTCATCTATCCTGAGGTTGTCTGCACCAATAGGCACAATACGGGTATAATAATCATACGTATCTGCAGACATTTTTACTTTGCGCAAATTTAGTGTTTTTGTAAAGAAAACACCTTTGTCCTCGCCAAATTCTTCCCGGAAGTATACGATTTTGTTTTTCGTATCATAGCGGATCTCGCACATAAATGCATCACGGATTTTGCCAAGGATCGTCAGTGGCGTCGCTTTAAGCGTGGCAACACTGCGCAGCTTTTCAATATCGGTGTCCACTGTCCACCCTGTCCCCACCAGCGCAAGGTTGGCAGCAGCTTCACAGGTAACATTTTCAGCCGAAAAGCTTTCCACCATCCCTGCTTCCAGGTCCTCAAGGTCGAGCTGGCAGGTATATTCCGGATACCCGCCAGAAGATATGCCGATTTCCTTCACTACATACCAGTCATCCTCTGTTTCAATATAATATTCGTTCTGGATGCTTTCTTTTTTCGCAAGTCCGGTAAATGAAAGCGTTTTATCTCCGCTTTCCAGTTCGCTTTCTATACACAGATCCGTATATGCTTTTGTATAGCCTATGATATTTTTAAACTGGTCGTAAATTTTCAGCATATCTTTTTCTGCCCTTCTCAATATTACATAAAATGTTACGCAAAAATCGGTAACACTTTTATAATTGTTTCCATATACTCTGTGCTGATAGTGACTGTGTTTAGCCCTGGGAGCAAGGTTGGAAGCGCCCACATATCGACATCTCCTGCTTTCAGTTCTCCATTTTCCGTCACCAGCCCGGATATGCCGTCAAGCAAAACCGTATTGCCTGTAGTCAGGTTGCTGACCGTCACGGCCAGAGCTTCCCCGGTCGCGCTGTCTCTGCACAGGCCCGATATAGTGATCTCACTTTGCCCGACCGTAGGCGTCAGTTCAATGATTGCCGGTGATACCATGTTTCCAGGATTTGTAATCGATATCGTACTGCCGCTTGCTTCGATAGAAACTTCATCGCCATGCTCATAACCGGAGAACTGCAGGGACAACTCCATAAAGCGTTTCCTGGATGTTTCGCTTAACTCTTTAACACCTGATTTTTCCAGTACGCCGCAAAATTTATGTGTCCATCCATCCAGCTCCAGCTCTGCTGTATCCAACAGAGCTGCGAGAATGTCGCTGATCTTCAGCATGATATCATCTCGGCCATCCCCATAAACCATCAGCGTTACCGTAAAGTCCTTAAATGTAGCGGAAGGCGTCTGGAAGATCGGCAATGGGCTGCCCCGCACCCATTCACTTTCATGTTTCAGGCTGCGCGTCTCCGGGCTGAAACGCCACTGCGCAACACGTGCCCCAAATTGTTCCGAAATATCTATGCCATTAATTTTCATTATGATCTTCGCCTCCTGCTGCTCATCGCCAGAGCGCTGCTCATTTTGCTTTCTATCCCTCCAACAAGTTTATCGGGATCCAGTACAATCTGCTGTTTTTCCGCAAGATAGGGAAGATACGGCAGGAATTCAGACACAAGCTCGCCTATGGACTCCATCTGCCCTTCCAGACGCGATAAATCCATATTGTTCCCCATTATGCCGCCTGCTTCTGCAATCTGGTTCATTTGCGCGCTCCCTGCCGCATTCAGGGTATCCAGATAAGAAACCGCTGCTTCCTGCTGCTTTGCGAGCACAGACATCAGATCATCCGGGCTTATTTTCCCAAGCTGGAGCAGGTTGTCAGTAGTATCCGCGTCAATCACATCATCGCCCGGATGTACACGGGTCAGGATCGCGTTGTCTGATTTCCGGACAATCATCTCCGGTCCTTTCGTGTCCAGCTCCTCATCCATCCAGATCAATTCATCCTCTATGTTTTTCCCGCCGCTCCGGAATCCTTTCTCCTTCAGCTTTGCCAGCGCTTCTGTCTGGTATCCGCTCTTGCTCGTATTCACGCCAAGCGCTTTTGCCAATGTTTTCAGTTGGGTGCCGCTGAGGGATCGCTTGTATTTATCCGCTATATACTTATAAAGCTCCGTATGCCCGGTACCTGAATATGACGTCTTTATGGTTCCTGACCTGATTATATCCGCTATTGAAGACACGGTTCCGGTATCACCGCCCGATGCGATTATCCTGCTTACCGCACTATCGAGAAGCGAATCCACATTCACCGTGGAAGTGCTGCTTTTGCTCCCTGAAGATGTGGAGGAACTGCTGGACGTCCCAGAGGAAGAGGAAACGCCAGACGTTCCGCTGCTCACAGCTTCCTCCGCTACGGCCTGACCTGTTTCTGCCGCTGTGTCCGCGGTGTCATTGGAAGCCTTAATAGCTGCTTCTATTGCAGATACACCGCCACTGATCGCGCTCACGAGTGCCGTAGTCTGGTCTTCAGCTATCGTCCTTGCGTTTTCAGCAAGCGTCAGGAGTTCTGTAGAAATATTCTCATTTACGGACGCTACACTTTCTTCATAAGTCTTTTTAAGTTCTTCCTTGTCTGCTTCCGCCTGCGCATTCAATTCCGCCGTCTGGGTTTCCAGCTCAGCTTTCAAATCCGCGGTATCCTCTTCCGCCTGTTTTGTCGCGGCATCCATCTTCCTGTCATACGCTTCCTGGTATGCTGTCAGTTCTTCGTCTGTCAGATCGCTCAAAGCATAGATCGCTGCAATCTGATCAGGTCCCATTTCTGTCAGCTCTTCCAGAAGATCTTCCGAAAGAACACCGCGTTCAGCGAGGCCGTCCAATGCATCCGACCAAGCTTCATAGCCGGCTGCCTGTGACTGGAGGTTAAAAAGCAGCGTCTGGCCGTCCGCTGATTCAGATGTAAATTCGTCAAACAACCCGTACGCATCTTTGATTGTGTTGATCCTGTCCTGCAGGGAATTGTTATAGGAATCTGTCAGGCTTTCTATCTCATCGGCAAGTTTCTCCTCAATGTCCGCCACCGCATCGGCATAATCCTCTTCCAGGTCTTCCAGTCTGTCATAATACGATTCTTTTGCATCAAGATAGTTCTGATCCGCTTCCAGGCGTTCATCCGTGCCCTCCTCGTACTGCTGCCTGACCGTATCCCAATACTGCATTTCCGCTTTCTCGGACATTTCATAATAAGTCTGGTAAGCATTCAGGAGCGAAGACATGTTGGATACAGTCCCTATGCCTGACTTTATTGAATTTATTTTCTGCTGCGCGCTGTACCATGCGTCCGTCCCTTTTTTCAGTTGTTTCTGAACTGACTGCCAGTACGCAAGCTGCTCGTTTATCGACCATGAATCCAGCGTTTCCATGTTTGAAGCGTAATTTTCCGCATAGGAATATATTTCGTCATAATAGCTTTCACTGAGGTCGTTGATCTTATCAAGAACCTCATACCATTCATCTGAATACTCCCCGCCTTCCTTTTCCAACTGCTCCTTAATTTCCTTCCAATACGCGATTTCCGCATCCAGCGACAGGCCGCCATACAGGGATTCAGTATGGGAAAGCGCCGTCTCCGCATCGGAAAGTATGGCACTGATTGCCTCTGCTGCCTCTTCCGCTGCTTTTTCCGCCGCCTCCGCTTTTTCTTCCGCCAGTTCTTCATTCAGATCCTTCAGTTTTTCTTTGATTTCATACCACTCATCAGAATATTTTTTGTATTCCTTCAATTCCTTTGTCCAGTATGAAATCTGGTCTTCCAGTGAAACATCATTCAGGATCTGCATGTGTTCCATAGTCTTTTCCACATCGGAAAGGTTTTCTGCGTTGGCCTCTTCTGCCTCTTTTTTTCGCTGTTCCCGGAGATTCTTGATTTTTTCCGTAACCTCATACCACTCATCAGAGTATTTGGTCAGCTCACTACGGACCTCTTTCCAATATGCGATCTGATCCGATATGGAAACATCATTCAGAATCTGCATATGATCCATGGTGGTTTCTGCCGCGGAAACGATGGAGCTTTCGTAATCCTCCAGGATGGAATTGATTTCCTTCTGGGCGTCATACCAGGCATCCGTTCCCTTTTTCAGCTGTTTTTGTATTGCCTGCCAATATGACAGTTGTTCTTCAAGTGAGACATCATTCAGCGTCTGGAGCTTATCCATGTAATCTGCAGCCGCATCGTAGATATCCGAATAATAGGTTTCCGTGTCCTTTTTTGTGGTTTTCTTATTGCTTCCACTCCCGGTCGTTGTCGTAGTAGACACACTGGCCTTAATCATTTTCGCAACAGCTTTATTGTAAGCAGTTGTTCCCTCCTCACACTGTTTTGCGATCTGTTTCCAGTAATATTCCTCGTCAGCAAGCGAAACATCCTGAGATTTTTTATATTTTGACAGCCATGAGACAGCTTTTGTATAAACCTTTCCTGACATCGCTTCTGCTTCGCCTGCCGCAGCAGAAGAAGAACTGCTGATGCCGGATGCCATGCCTTTTCCTATCATCTCGCCGACATCCTCTTTAAATTTTTTAGACGGCGATTTAATCCCCAGTTCATCCTTTGCTGCCTTTAACGCGGCTTTTGCCATATTGATCGCCGCCGTGACCGCCTGGGACTGCCCAAGCGAGATGCCGGACGCGACCCCTGCAGACATGTTATACCCTGCTGTGCCAAAACTGCTTTTATAAGCATTGATTGCCGCCAATGCCTGGGAGGCAAGCTCTTTCGCATTCGATTCCGCAGTATCCGTATAGTCCTTGAACGCCTGCGCATATGCCCCCGCTGACTCATTCCCAAGCGCCTCGAATGTCAGGATTTTCCCGTTCAGGGCGTCTTTTGCGGCATCCGCAAGTTTTCCAGCCTGCGTTTCCGCATCGGATGTCATTATATCCGAACTGAACGGTGTATTATAAGCAAATGCCGCCCCGTTCCCGGCTGAGTCAAATCCGGAAGTTTCTTTCAGTGCTTCTACTGCCGCATCTGCCAGTTTCTGTGCTTCTGTGCGCGCACTTTCCTCCCATGCACCAATTGATTCAATATATGCATTTGCGGCATTATTTCCCGCATCCGTAAAATGTGAGAGCGAGCTGCTATCTCCTGCAAACCCCGAAACAGCCGCGTCGGCCAGTTTTTCCGCCGCGGAAGACATTTCGCCTGATTCAGCATTTTCCGTTATTCCTTCCGTTACGCCTTCCGTAATTGCTTCACCAAGCTCTTTTCCGGCTTCTTTATAAGCAGATACATTTTCACTGCTGTTGACGGACTCCGCACTACTTTTTACGGCCTCTCCTACAGCCGTACCGATTTCTTCCGCGCTTTCCGCGATCCCTTCGGCAACCGCCTCACCCAGCGACGCACCGCCCTGTGAATAACTGTCCGCTGCGCCCTCAATTGCTTTCTGTCCATCAGATACTGCTGTCTCAATTGCCGTACCGACTTCACTGTTTTCCCCGGTGCTGTCTGAAATTGCGGACATCAGTTCTGACATGG
>JAJQIE010000263.1:8309-14297 GCA_021199395.1 Lachnospiraceae bacterium
GCGCTCTGCGCATCCGCAGTCCCATCCGTGATTGACGCTGCAAGCTCCGCCGGAACGTCCGCCCCGCTCTCCTGTGCCACCTGCAGGAGCCCCTCAAGAGTACCCTGAATTGCACTGTTCAGCTGCTCCGTTGCCTGCTCCGCTGATGTCTCTCCGCTTGCGATCGAGCCTGCCAGCCCATCCGGGATCTGGATCCCCATTGCCTTTGCCGTGTCAATCGCAGACTGCAATGCCGCCATCGTTTCTTCTGTCAGGCCAGACCATCCCTCACCAGCCGCCTCGACAGCCGCATCAACATTGTCCTGCAATTCCGTAAAATCAAGGTCAGTAGAGCCCAGATCACCCATCGCCAGCTCATAGGCGGTCTCATTCGCAGCTCCGGTTTTCGCAATCTCATCCGAAATATCAAGGTACTCAATCCATTTATCCGCGATTCCCTGTACCTGCTCCGCGCCATATTCGCCCTGGTTTTCCCACGTCCAGACAATGTGCTCCAGCATGTTGGCCATGTCAGTACCCTGCCCCTCGATCTGAGAAAGCAGTTCATCCGAAAAAATTGCCTTGCCGGATTCGTCTGTCAGCTGGCGGACTTTTTCCAGGTTCTCCTGATAATTCTTTAAACCTTCAAGCTGGCTGTCCAGGTTCGCGTTCATCGTCTCCGTGGTGTTGTCATCGCCGCCGTCAAATTTGCTGGAGAGATCCAGCTTATTTGCAAGGTCAGACTTAATGGACTCGAACGTTGACGTATAGCTGTCATAGATATTATTAAAGGCATCGTCATACGCGTCCGCCGCCTTTTCCGCAGCTTTCGCCGCATCGTCCAGGGTGCTTTCCAGGTCTTCCGTGGAGTCCGCGGCATCTTCGGAAGCTTCAGCTGAATCGCTTAATGCAGCCGTAGCAGCCTGTACTTTCTGGTCAAGCTTTGCTTCTTTCGTGGCAAGCTCATCCACGGTAGAAATGTTCTCATCCAGAGCATCTGTGCTGTCTTCTGCGGCATCTGTGGCACCCTCCGTGGCCTGTGACGCTTCCGTGAGCGCATCTGCAAGCTTTTGGGCGGATTCCGCATTCTGGTTGATAATTTCAGTTCCCTCATCTATCGTTTTCTGATATTCATCCTGATCATCGGTAAGCTCCGAAAGCGTCTCAGAATTCGCCTGTTTCAGCTTCTGAAGATCCCCCTCCAGCGTATTCATGGAGATCTGCCCGGATGAAAGCAAATCTTCATACTGAAGGGCAATCCCCATTAGCCCGTCCTGGTATTCCTCCTGCGAGATTGTCCCTTCTGTATATGCCTGTTCAAGCTGTTCAATTTCCGCTATCTGTGAATCATAAATACCGTTCTGCTCAGTAAGCTCCGCTATCTGTTTTCCAAGATTGTCGTAGTTCGTCTGTGCATCTACCAGAGAATTAATCAGGTCTTCATTCGCCGCAAGCATGGCCTGTGTAATAACAGTTTCCTTCTGCGTATCAATATAATTCTGCAGTTGCTCATTTGTCAGAGACAAAGATCCTGTCTCCGCATTATACGCCGACGCAAGCGCCGGAATAGATCCGCTCAGCTGCTCTACAATCTGTTCCATCTCCGCTTTCTGAGCAGTAGTCTTATCTTCGATTTCATTCAGTTCCATCAGGCGGCTGCCAAGAATTTCCACCTGCGCCGCTTCCTGCTCCGCTCCTGCGATTGTTGAGCTCCGATTTTCAATACAGGCTGAAAGCGCTTCATCTGCTGCCTGCGCGGCACTGACCAGATTCCCCAACTCCGACTCCTGCGGACTGATTATATCTGTTATTCCACCAATCAGCCCTGTCACGCCCTGCACAGCGCCACGCAACGGACCATCCACATATTCATATGCCGCGATACCGAGGCCTTCCAGAGCGGAATTCATCTTCGTCAGGTCGCCCTGCAGGTTATCCTGCATGGTCTCCGCCATGTCGGCCGCCGTACCCTCGCAGTCCTCCAACGCTTCCGCATAATCGCTAAAGCTCTTACCGCTGTCTTTTGCCTCGTCCGACAGCCCGCTCATAACCGTCTGTAAAGCGGAATACTGGTTTGTCCCGGCGATTGTCTTTGCAAGGTTTGCCTGTTGCTCATCTGTCAGACCGTCCCAGATATCTGACATCCCTTCGAGAATCTCCGACAGGCTCTTTGCGTTTCCGGCACTGTCATACACTTCGACTCCATACTTTTCCAGTTCGGTCGCGCATCCTTTTGTATCTGTAGCAAGACGCGTCATAATGGTATTCAGCGCAGTGCCGGCCTCACCGCCTTTTATACCGGCATTCGCCATCGTAGACAGGACAGCGGTTACTTCTTCCGCTGAATAGCCAAGGGATGCCGCCGTAGCCGCACAGTTTTTATACGCTTCACCCAGATCCTCAACAGTCGTGTTGCTGTTTGCCATGGCATACGCCATCATGTCAACAAAATCTGCGGAATCCGCTGCCGTCAGCCCAAACGCAGTCAGATAGTCAGTAACAATATCCGACGCCTCCGCAAGATCCATATCTGCTGCCGCCGCAAGGTTCAACACACCATCTATACCGGAAAGCATCTCCTCCGTGTCCCACCCTGCAAGTGCCATGTAACTGAAAGCATTCGCCGCTTCGGAGGCCGTGTATTTCGTAGATTCACCAAGCTCTTTCGCTTTTTCAGTCAGGGATTCCAGTTCGTCACCAGTCGCGCCGCTGATCGCCGCCACTTCTGACATAGAAGCTTCAAATTCGCTGCCAACCTCAACAACTTCTTTCGCAATTTCAACAACCTCACTCAGGCCCTCTTTCAGGAGGTCGATTCCCTCTGATGTAAGCTTGTTTGTTACAGCTGTCTTTAGCTTGTCTCCCATGGAAGAGACTTCATTACCAGCATCTTCTGCAGCATCCCCAGCGCCCTTTACCTTATTTCCAAACTGGTCAATACTCGTAGCACAGCCATTCGCGGAAGACTTCGCTTCATCCAGGTACCGGTCGGTTTCTTTTAATTCACTATCCAACTGGGCTGTTTCTGTCTGCGCCCTGTTCAGGCTGGTATTCCACTTATTTACAGACGTTTCAGCATCCAGATAGCTTTTCTTTGCACTTCCGAGTCTGCTTGACAGACTGCTGACAGTTTTTTTCTGTTCGTTTATTTCTTCCGTCGTACTTGAACCGGAAGACTTCATATCGTCAAGCTTCTTTTTTGCCTCTTCGTACTTTTTATTTAATTTGTCAAGCGTATCTGCCGCAGTCTTCTGTTTATTCTTCGCGGTTTCAATAGCCTCGTTTAATGCCTTTTCTTTTTGCTTTGCCTGCTCAACCGCAGAGGAAAGCGTATTATACTTCTGCTGGAGAGCGTTCATGGAATTAGACTGTCCTTTGAACTTCTCCTCTGTATAGGCCAGTTCGGACTTCATCTCTCTCAGAGAAGAATTGATATTTGTGACTGCTTTCCGAAGCTCCTCCTCGCCATCCAGTGCGATCACACCACGAATATTAAAAGCCATTCCATACGCCTCCAATTTTACGCACAACAAAGGCGGTCCCATCCGGAACCGCCTGTACTGTTTCCATCTATTCCAAATTTACTGCGTGAGATACTGCCGGTAAATCTCTATGCCGATCGCATAAACCTCAGTCTCACCGACTCCCAGCCATTCCTTACAGTATTCCATTCTTTCCTGGTCGTCTTTATTCATTGAAAAAACATCATAATACCTGCCTTCACCTTCACCGAGCAGATCGAGCATATCCTGCTTCTCCACTGTCGGCTGATGGAGCACCTGGTAAAGCATATAGATCGCGTTTGCCGCGATTGCGAAATCTTTACTCTTCTTTTCACAGAATTTTCTTTTTTCATTCTGTTCTTCTGTCAGGTAAACGCTTACTGTTTTTAATTCCCTGGCATATTGTTCTTCTTTTTCTTCTCTTTTCCGTTTTTCCTCTTCTATCTGTCTGGCAGTCTCTTTTGCTTTCCTGGAAATTTCCAGGTTCTCGCAGCATCTTTGTTCTTCCTTCTCCTGTTTTTTCTTTTTTTCTCTCCTGAACAGAAACCATATAACCAAAATACCGATGAGTGTAATTATAACACTGGGTGGTGTTGACGCGTAAATCATCTTGCATCCCCTCTCTGATTGGGGGACGGTTTTGCCCATCCCCCGTTTTCATGGTAAAGCCGTACCTTATTCCATATCAATAGTCATCTGCGCGTTTTCATTCTCGATTGTCTCGCTGAGCACCATCGGCGGTTCATATTCTTCCACAATCCTGACCGCGGTATCACACTGATTACGCTTGATCGCTTTGTAGGAAGAAATTCCGAATTGTCTTTTTAATTGGTGATAGATGTCAGCATAAAGCTTCCCGCGTAAGCTTTTGTTCTGGTATGCGTTGGATTCCTTCCCACCAAGGCATTTCACGCCCTGGGCACGGACCGCATTCGTAATCCTGCTTTCCTCGATTCCGAGCACTGGCATATCGTTTTTAAATATCTCGAATTCCTTTTTGACGCCTTCCAGATTGTCAGAGAGGAGGTTCACCTTCCCATCTACCTGTTTAATTGCCTGATAATGAAGCTCCAGCAGCTCCATTGGTGATTGCGGAAGTTGCGGCGTGCCATAGGAGCCAGCCTTGCGGATGGATGGTATCACTTCATCAAATACCCAGCTCTCGAACCGTTCTGCGGATTCCATGCGGCTATGAGTGATAAGCCGGTATAAATCACCTTCTGGAATCACTTTTACTTCCTGTAATCCGCTCGCCGTAGGGTATCGGCGTTTCACCGACCCCTTACAATGCGTAGTAATTGCGTCCGCTGGGCGCTTATAACCCAATGCCTTTGCGGCATCATTCGCAACAAAATAAATTTTCCCATCAACATCAATTGTTCGAATTTGTCCGAATTCTTCGTTCTGAAAGATTTGCATCTCGTTCATGTTGTAGCACCTGCCTTTTTCTTCGCGGCCTCAAGCAGATACCACGGAATATTACTCGTCAGCTCATGCTTCTGCTCTTTTGCGGCTTTGTATCCGCACTGGTAAGCAAATTTGAACATGTATTCATCATATTCAGCCAGATACAACTCAAAACTCTCCCGCATTGCCTTGTATGCGTCCTGTAATTTCTGTGGTGCCTGCGGCGTGTCTTCCAGGCATTCATCATAGATTTCCTGGAAGGTTTCCTCATTCGGGAATACCCCCCCCCGATCATTTTTTTATTTACACTATTCATAACTTCAAAATCCTCCTTATCAAATTAAGTGTTGCCAAAAGGAGGTATGCAGTGCTATAATTTACACACTCCTTTTGGGGTGCGGTAACTGATTTGATTGGTAGTCTTGGCAGTTACCGCTTTTCATTTATTCGCCGATTTCTTCATCAATTTTTTTATTAAGCCATTCAGACTTTGTCCGGTTCTGAGAATTCAATTTTTCTTCAAACCTAAGCATTTTTTCCTTGTCTACAGCTACACTAAACGTTTTTTTGCTTGACCTTCTGGCTTTCATGTAATCGGCTCTGCTTTTCTCCGCGATTATAGCCACCTCCTTTTTGTTACGCGTTACAATAACTATATACTGTTACGCGTAACTTGTCAAGAGGATTTTGAAATAATTTTATCAATTTTTATATTCGCATTATCTTTCATCATATCATTTTCCTTCCAAATTTGTTCTTGAAAGAAGTCCCGATCTCTGATATGATGGGAGTTATCAGAGGGAAACTTCTGTGCTGAAACAACCGTCTGTGCTGTGGTAGGTGCTACGGTTGTTTTATTTTTCCAGTTCCCGGTAAACCTCATCTATCCCCATTCGTAAAACATCGGATTCTGATAATTTCAAAACTTCACAGCATTTTTTTAATCTCTCAGGGTCTAATTCCCCGCAGCTCTGCTGCGGGGAAGTTTATTTTCATGACATCATCCTCCGACATTCTTGCTCGTTTAACTATTGTTTTAGGTGCATCTGTGGGTCTACCTAATTTGTTACTATTCACGGGGTGGGGATGGTATCTAAGG
>JAJQIE010000244.1 GCA_021199395.1 Lachnospiraceae bacterium
GATCTGTATTTAGATAATGTGGCAGGACCAGTGGTAGGATTATTGCATGTGATGTCTAAATATCTTTGCATGGGAATGCCATTAACGGAAGTGATTTATCGCACTACTCAACGACCGGCTGAACTGTTAAATTTGAAGGGAGCAGGCAGCTTGTCAATAGGAAATTGTGCGGACATTGCAATACTTCACATCATAGAAGCCCCGGTACATTTTGCAGATAGCGGGCATGCCCGTATGGCTGGAAATCAAAGACTGGAATGTATTGCGACAATGAGAGCTGGAAAGATTGTATATGATCCATATGCATTGTCTATGCCAGATTGGGAGACTGCTCCGGAGGCATATTGGGTTCCACCAGGAGTATTGTAGAAAAATCCGGCTGAAAATGAGGAAATCCTTGACAAACGTTTTATTACATTATATAAATAGTAGCGGGATTTATCCATCGGGAATCTGTCAGGATGGATGACCACGGATACGCATAAAATACAGAACGATTCATAGGAGGAATTTGCAATGAATAAGACAGAATTAATCGCGGCGATTGCTGATCAGACAGAATTATCAAAGAAGGATGCAGAGAAGGCTCTCAAGGCTTTCACTGATGTAGTTGCAGAGCAGCTGAAAAACGGAGAGAAAGTACAGCTTGTCGGCTTTGGGACATTTGAAGTTTCCACCCGCCCGGAGAGAGAGGGAAGAAATCCGCAGACTGGTGAGACGATGACCATCGCGGCTTCCAGAACCCCTAAGTTCAAGGCTGGAAAGGCTCTGAAGGATATTGTGAACGAGTAAGCGATGCGTCTGGATAAATACCTGAAGGTATCGAGGCTGATCAAGCGCAGGACGGTGGCAAATGAGGCATGTGACGCAGGGCGCGTACTTGTTAATGGTAAGGCTGCAAAGGCATCGGTGGCGGTAAAGCCGGGCGATGTGATCGAAATAGAATTTGGCAGCCGGGTTGTGAAAGTAGAAGTGCTGTCTGTGCAGGAAACGGTCAAAAAAGAGGCCGCAGCCGAGATGTACCGTTATTTATAAATGAAATAGCAGAAACAGTAGAGCCCCGTGATTGCTGCCGCGGGGCTTTTTTGCTTTACAGGAAACTTTGTTTCCATAAAGCAAAAATGCTCCGCAAGGATGCGTACTCGCGCATAGAGTACGAGGCAAAAACCGCCTCCTGCTCGATTGCTGGAGCCGCGCCGCTCCACAGGGGATTCAGGAGCGGAAGAAAGATTCTGCTTGACATTTATCGCTCGATTTTGCACAATAGAAATACAGGATATTTGATTTGCGAGCGGTGGGATTGCGGGGGATATGGAGGAAAAATGGAGATTGTACTGCAGAATCTGACGAAGAAGTTTCCGAGCCAGGATAGAAAGAAAAAAGAAGAGGTTGTGGCTGTTGATAACTTTAATTTTGTGATTCCGGATGGAAAGCTGATTGGCCTGCTTGGGCCATCGGGCTGCGGTAAGAGTACGACGCTGAATCTGATCAGCGGTCTTCAAAAGCCAACCAGCGGAAGGATTCTTTTTGGCAACGAGGATGTGACGAAGCTTCCGCCGGAGTATCGAGGGATTGGCCTGGTGTTTCAGAACTATGCGCTTTACCCGCATTTGACTGTCAGAAAAAATATTACATTCCCTCTGGAAAACCGGAAGGGCAGGGAGCGCCTGACAAAAGCTCAGATGAATGAGATGGCGGATGAGGTGGCAAAGCTGGTACAGATTGACGGGCTTATGGAACGCAGACCGGGCGAGCTCTCCGGCGGGCAGCAGCAGCGCGTGGCGATTGCACGCGCATTGGTAAAACGGCCTAAGGTGCTGCTTCTGGACGAGCCATTGTCGAACCTGGATGCGAGACTGAGGCTGCAGACGCGGGATGAGATCCGGAGGATTCAGCGGGAGACGGGGATTACGACGATCTTTGTGACGCACGACCAGGATGAGGCGATGAGTATTTCCGACCAGATTGTCGTCATGAAGGAGGGCGTGGTGCAGCAGACCGGGAAGCCGCAGGAGGTTTATGACAGTCCGGCGAATCTGTTTGTCGCGAAATTCCTTGGAACGCCTCCGATTAATGTATTCGAGGGACGGGTTCAGAGCGGTCAGTTATATATAGGAAAGGATGCGGTGCTGGACTGCAGTGCGCGTTCGGATCAGGATGTATGGGTCGGTATCCGGCCGGAGGGTTTTGCGCTGCGTGAGGATGGGCCGTTTTGCTGCGAGCTGGGCGGCGTTGAGGTGATGGGACGTGATATCAGCGTGCTTTCGCGCAATCCTGCTTCGGTGAACCCGATGGTTCGCTCGATTATCGGCGCGGGGAGCAGTGTGGACACTTCAAGCCCGACCATTCGATTTGCACTGAGGCCGGGTAAAGTATTTTTGTTTGACAAAAAGACGGAGGCGCGTATATGAAAAAGGGACAGAATAGAAACGCTTCACCTCATTTGTCCGGTGAGCGCTTCCAAAATTTAAAAGGCTGGCTGTACCTGCTTCCGGCGATTTTGTTTCTGGGCGCATTTCTGGTCTATCCGCTGATTGATGTGTTTATTTATTCCTTTGAAGAGGGATATAATTCCGCGTCGCAGACCTACTATGGCGTCGGTATTTATAATTATTCCTACGTGCTGCATGATACCTACTTCCTGCAGGCAGTGAAGAACACGTTTCTGCTCGTAATCATCACTGTGCCGGTTTCGACCGGGCTCGCGCTGCTGATTTCGGTCGCGCTCAATTCTGTTACAAGATTCCGAAAGCTGCTGCAGACGATCTATTTTCTGCCATATGTAACCAATACGCTGGCGGTCGGGCTGGTATTTATGATTTTGTTTCAGGAAACCGCGTACAGCGATGGCCTGATTAATATGCTGATCAATTTCTGCGGCGGCAGCTCTGTGGATTTTATTGACGGACCTTACTGGGCAAAAATGTTTGTGCTCTGTGTCTACACGATCTGGGTGGTGATGCCGTTTAAGATTCTGATTCTGACCGGGGCGCTCGCGTCCGTCAATGAGGATTACTACAAGGCGGCGCGTGTGGACGGCACTTCAAAATTCCGTATTTTCCGCAGGATTACACTGCCGATGATCTCGCCGATGATTTTTTATCTGGTTATTACAGGATTTATCGGCGCGTTCAAGGCTTACAGTGATGTGGTCGCGCTCTTTGGCACGGATCTGAACGCGGCTGGCATGAACACGATTGTCGGCTACGTTTATGATATGCTCTATGGCGACAGCGGCGGCTATCCGTCCTATGCGTCCGCGGCAGCGATTATCCTGTTTGCGATTATCCTGACCATTACGTGTATCAACCTGATGGTCAGCAGGAGGAAGGTTTATTACTGAAATCACCATGTTCG
>JAJQIE010000200.1 GCA_021199395.1 Lachnospiraceae bacterium
CTATGTCTTCGCCCATGCCACGCAGCGAGTGCGTGGCATGGGTGTGAACAGTAACTACTGTTCACATCCATGTTAATGTTTTTTTTACGCATTGGTTGCTTTGCAGGGAATTTTGCTTTATACTTGATAAGGCGGCGACGCCATAGAGCCGCCGGATAAAACGAAAGAAAAAGAAGTATTGATTGCAGAAGAGTAAGTGTAGTATACTGTTAAAAACTGCCTTTTATTCGATTGGTGGGAAAGCATGGAGATCAAGTGATATGAGATATGGAAGTTTTTTGCCGAAAAATGGTACGATTGGGTTTGTAGCGCCCTCGTTCGGGTGTAATATTGAGCCGTATAGGAGCGCGTTTGAGAATGCGCAGCGTCGATGGAAGCGGCGGGGCTACAGGCTTGACCCTGGACCGAACTGCTATCGCGGGGAGGGCGTCGGGATCAGCAGTACGCCGGAAAGCTGCGGCAGGGAGCTGACGGAGTATTATCAGAAGAAGGATGTTGACTGCCTGATTTCCTGCGGAGGCGGCGAGCTGATGTGCGAAATTCTGGATTATGTAGACTGGGACGCGATTGCAAAAGCGCCCGCCAGGTGGTATATGGGGTTTTCGGACAATACAAATATGACATACCTGCTGGCGACAATCTGCGATACGGCTTCCATTTATGGGCCGTGCGCGGCTTCCTTTGGCATGAAGCCGCAGCACAAATCCCTGAAGGACGCGTTTGCGCTGCTGACAGGAGAAGGACAAAACGATCCCCAAGCAGAAGGGGCAGGGCAGGACAGGCTCAGGGCAGACGGCAAAATGGGTGAAACGACTGACTGGCCGTTTTTTTCTGTACGGGGATATCCTAAATGGGAGCTGGAGGGAATGAAGGATGAGGAAAATCCTCTCGCGTCCTACAATCTGACGGAACGCCGTGTGCTGAAATTTTACAATGGGGCTGTCAGTGGTTCGGATTCTGTGAATATATGGGCGAAGGAAGTCCCGGAGGATATGGGCGGCAATCATGCAGGCGCATATCCCCTTATATCGGGCAGAGATATTCCGGAGACGGTCTTTGAGGGACGGCTGCTCGGCGGATGCATGGATTGCCTGGTGAACCTGCTGGGCACCTGCTATGACCACACAGGGAATTTTCTGGAAAAATATAAAGAGGATGGAATCGTCTGGTTCCTGGAAGCCTGTGATCTGAATGTATTCGGTATCCGCAGGGCGATGTGGCAGATGGAACACGCGGGCTGGTTCCGTTATACCAGGGGTTTCCTGATCGGGCGTCCTTTTAGCGGTCTGGAGCCGATGATGAACCTGGACCGCTACCAGGCGGTACTGGATGTAGCAGGGCGAAAAGGTGTTCCTGTGGTTATGGATGTGGATCTGGGGCATCGACCTCCGATGATGCCGATGATTACGGGCAGCTATGGAGTTGTACATATAAAGGGAAATGATATTCAGGTGGACATGGAGCTGCGGCCGTGAAAGATGAAAGAGATCATATACAAAAGCAGAGGTATGGAAAATTGCAGAAGGAGCTTTCATATTATAAAGTAGGCGAGGATTATGGGTGGGATCAGGACAAGTTTCCCGGATTTCTGATGAAGCATGGCGGATGTGCCGCGGTTGCGGCGTGCGACAGTTGTATCTATTTGAAACTGTACAAGGGACTATCCGAGCTTTGCTCCTGTACCTGTGCGGATATCGCGAGAGAGGATTATCTGGCCTTTGCCGGGGAGATGAAGCCCTATCTGCATCCGAGAATGGGCGGGATCGATACGCTGGGCTTGTTTATAGACTGTTTTGGAAATTATCTGACTGATAAGGGCTCCAGACTGACCATGACGCCTTTTGAAGGGACGGAGAGCCTGGAGGACGCGAAAAGGGTCGTAATCTCGCAGCTGAATCAGGATATTCCAGTTCCCTATCTGATGTTGAAGCACAGGAATAAGGCGCTGGATGATTACACCTGGCATTGGTTTATGCTTACAGGCTACAGGATGGAAGAAGCGGCAACAGAAGCGGAAGAGCTTTTGGTCAAGGTCGTCAGCTATGGGGAAGCGGTCTGGTTCAATCTGGCGGATATGTGGGATACCGGATATGAGAGAAAGGGCGGCATGATTTTGTATCATATTGGGGAGGATGCGTGACAGTTCCTTAGCTGCATCTGATTGACGGCCTGTCATCTGCTGGCAGGGTTTACAGAAAAACAGGGTACTATTAAAGTAACCCTGTTTTCTCTGAATCAAAAGTGCTTATCCAAGCCGCGGCTTCAGATACTCCATCAGGATGTCTACACATTCCTCTACCCCGTTGTAGGTGGTGTCGATCCGGATATCCGGGCGTTGCGGTTCCTCGTAGGGGCTGGTAATGCCGGTGAAGTTTTCAATTTTGCCCGCGCGGGCGGCAGCGTAGAGTCCCTTCACATCGCGCCGCTCACATTCTTCAATGGGTGTGTTCACATAGATTTCGATAAAATCCTGTCCGATGATTTCTCGCGCTTTTCGTCTGTCGCGGACAAAGGGAGAGATGAAGGAGGTGAGCACGATCAGTCCGGCGTCATTCATCAGTTTGGAGACCTCCGCGATCCGGCGAATGTTTTCAATGCGATCCGCCTCGGAAAATCCGAGGTTTTTATTCAGCCCAAGGCGGATATTGTCGCCGTCCAGAAGCATGGTATGCTTTCCCATGGAGGCCAGCCGCTTTTCAAGTGCGTTGGCGAGCGTAGACTTTCCGGAGCCGGACAGACCGGTGAACCAGATCGTGCATGCTTTCTGGTCAAGCTGGTGCTCGCGGAACTCTTTTGTAATGTCCATGGTGTGCCAGGTCAGGTCATGACTGCGGGTGATGGACTGCGTGATCACGCCGCACGCCGAGGTCGCATGGCTGATGCGGTCGATCAGGATCAGCGAGCCGAGCGCCTTGCTGCTTTCAAAGACGTCAAATACGAGGCTGGACGCCGTCGAGATATCACACTGTGTAATCTCGTTTTTGAAGATTTCCTTCGCGGGGACCTCGCGTCCGGTATTCACATCGATTTTATGGCGGATATGGAGGACTGTGGCGGGAACCTTCTGTGTCCCGGACTTTAGCAGATAGCTTTTGCCCTCTACCAGCTTTGTGTCGTCCATCCAGAGCAGAGTGGCGGAAAACATCGTGTTGACATACAGCTCAGGATCCTTTGTGAGCACGCAGCCGCGTGACACATCGATTTCTGTAGTAAGCTGGATGGTGACAGGATGTACGACACTCGACTGCTCAACGGATTGGCTGCCTTCCAGAATGGATTTTACCGTAGAAGTTTCGTGGCTCGGAAGTACGGTGACGGTATCTCCGCCCGAGACGCTTCCGCT
>JAJQIE010000310.1 GCA_021199395.1 Lachnospiraceae bacterium
CCGTCTGTACTCCTGAAAATCGGAATCACAGCCGGTTCACGATCCGCATAATATTCAAACGCAGCGAGCAGCGTCCCGTTCTCCTCACCTGCATGGCGAAGCTCTGTCACTCTCGGATAGAGAACGCCTCCGCCCGGTTTGATCTCCTCTTTCCTGGGCGAAAAAATCACCCCGCTAAAATCCTTTGTCAGTTTCAGTGCCATAAAAACCTCCCTGTAAAATATATGTTTTCACGCGTACCTCGCAACGAATGCGAAGCACTGTCCCGAATCATTCTGATTATACACAATATCAGGGATATTTACCAGTTATGTATCCGTCACCATTCGATTGATTCTGCGCCATAGGGATACGCTTTCTGTTTCTTTTCATGTGATTTACTGAATGAATGTGCCGTTGTTCGTATATACACCATCGTTTGAAGCCGAGCCGGTAAAATAGCACCCGGAAATTACGCCGTCATTTGCTTCACAAATACCGCCAATACGCTTATATCCACCAGATTCCGACGCACCACTTTCCGTGCATACTACATTTGTTGCCCCACAATTTTGCAATATTCCTTTGTTGTATCGGACAATTCCGCCAATCGCATGTACGTTATTATATTGATCCGTTATTTTTATATTCGAATCTGTAATAAAACAATCAATAATTTTCCCATAGTTTCCATCAGCAATCCCGCCGCTGTACATCGCTTTCTCTGTGCAACTGGTCGAAGAATCACAGCCAGAAACCGTGCAGTCTGTAATCTCGCCGCTTTCCTGATTTACACGGCAAAGAATACCCGTATACTGTCCTGTATTTGTCACAATGCTATTCATCACGCTACATCCGTTAATGGAGCCATAATTGGTTCCTACAAGTATTCCCGCACATTCTGTTCCAATTACAGTTACATTGGAGATGGTCAGGTTCTTCACTATCCCATTGGCTCCTACTCCGCCAAACAAAGCAACCTCACTCTTTGAACTATCCTGTATAACCAAATTTGAAATCGTCTTCCCATTTCCGTTATAATTACCTGAAAAAGCATTGTTTGCCGAAAAAATACCGGAAATTGTAGAAAGTCCGCCATTTATATCCGCTGTCTGCTTAAAATAATAGCCATTATATTCCGCCACCTTCAAAAACTGTGCGAGAGTGGACACCTGGAAAGGATTCGATTTGCTTCCGGTACCTCCCGCAAACGCCTGTTTTCTAATCACCAGACTGCCGGATGTCGTGGTTTTGCTCCCTGCTTTTACACTTACGGTATAGGTACCTGTCGGCGCTGCTGAACCGCTTGATTTTTTCCCATTCCATGTGAAGCTGTAGGTTTTTCCTTTCGTACATTTTGAATAGGTTTTCTTATACACCGTCGTTCCGCTGCTGGATTTAATCGAAACAACAACATTTGTCGAGGTATTATTCAGATAAAAGCTGACCGTAGCACTGGAGGTACCGGAAATAAAGACTCCGCCGTCTGAGGTCTTAAACTTCAGTGATTTTGCAGAAGCATCTGCGTTTTTCACCGTTACCTTACAGGAATACGTTTTACCATTCACTTTCGCCTTAATCGTAGCACTCCCGGCGGAAACCCCTTTTACGACCCCCTTTGAAGTTACGGTCGCAACAGACTTCTTGCTTGTGCTCCATGTCACCTTCGATGACGTCCCCGAAATCTTCAGTGTAGAGGTATTACCTACCGTTAAAGTCAGCGAAGACTTATTTAGCTTCACCTTTGACGCTGCATTCGCTGATATGGGCAGCAAAAGCAGACACAGCATTAAAAACAGTACAGGCAGTACACTTCTCTTTACAGTTTTTTCTCTTCCTCTCATTTTTTCTCCTCCTGATTCCAGGCAAAACGGGTTTGCAGTTACGGTTGCACTGACCAAATAGCTGTCGAATCAGTAAAGCTCTTTATTTTCTGTTCACCTGTCTCCGATCACTCTTTTTCTTCCATCACGCTCAGGTAGGCCGGACGGATGATCTTGTCCGTGCAGATCAGCTCTTCAATGCGATGCGCGCTCCATCCGACGATTCGGGCGATGGCAAAAATCGCGGTGTAGAGTTCCATTGGAATACCGAGCATGCTGTAAACGAAGCCACTGTAAAAGTCCACATTCGGGCTTACGCCCTTGTATATATGGCGCTTCTGCGCGATCAGCTTAGGAGCAAGCTCTTCTACCGTCGTGTAGAGGTGCATATCGTCATCGCAGTGCTTTTCTTCTGCCAGCAGCTCTACATAGGAACGGAAAATACGCTCCCTCGGATCGGAGAGAGAATAGATCGCATGACCCATTCCGTAGATCAGTCCCCTGTGGTCAAACGCGTCCCCATCCAGTATTTTGGATAGATATGCTTCCAGCTCCTCATCATCCCGGATATCTCTGACATTCGCGCGGATGTCGTCCATCATTTCCATGACCTTGATGTTCGCGCCGCCATGCTTAGGCCCTTTCAGAGACGACATTGCGCCCGCGATGGTCGAATAGGTATCGGAACCGGAGGAAGTGACGACACGCGTGGTAAACGAAGAGTTGTTGCCGCCGCCGTGCTCCATGTGGAGAATCAGCGCGGTATCAAGTACCTTTGCCTCGACCTCCGTATACTGCTTATCCGGCCTAAGCATCATCAGAATATTTTCCGCCGTGGAAAGCTCCGGCGACGGGCGATGGATATACATACTCTCATCATTCTCATAATGATTGTAGGCGTGATAGCCATAAACTGCCAGCACCGGAAACAGGCTGATCAGCTCGATGCACTGACGCAGACTGTTGCTGATGCTGGTATCCTTCGCGTTTTTATCATAAGAGGCCAGCGTCAGAATACTTCTGGTCATTGTATTCATGATATCAGAGCTCGGCGCTTTCATAATAACGTCTCTGGTGAAATTGGTCGGAAGGGTTCGGCTGTTTCCCACAATACTCTTAAATTCTTCAAGCGCTTTCTCATCCGGAAGCTCACCCATCAGGAGCAGATAAGCGATCTTCTCGAAGCCGAATTCGTTTTTTCCCAGATTCTTAATCAGGTTCTTCACATTGTAGCCACGGTACCAGAGCTCGCCGTCGCAGGCAACTTTTTCACCGTTTACCTTTTTAGATGAAATTATTTTGGAAATATTTGTAAGGCCTGTCAGCACACCGTTTCCGTTGATATCTCTCAGACCAAGATTTACGCCATATTCCTTGTATAATTCCCGCGGGATGCTATCATTCTTCCGGCAGACCTCCGCATTTTTCCTTGTGTAACCTGTCATATCAATCATACGCATTTCCTCCCGCTTCTGATTTTTCATTTCCGATTTGTCTAATTCTTAACAATAGTATCACATTAATTTTTTTCGTCAAGAGTT